>JAFUQY010000449.1 GCA_017472105.1 Clostridia bacterium
GGAGGATGCCCTTCTTTTCCAGCTGCATTGCGAGGTTCAGACCGGTCTGACCGCCGATGCCGGGAACGATTGCGTCGGGACGTTCGTAACGGATGATTTTTGCGATATATTCGAGGGTGAGCGGTTCCATGTAGACCTTGTCCGCGATGGTGGTATCGGTCATGATGGTCGCAGGGTTGGAGTTGCAGAGTACGACTTCGTAGCCCTCTTCCTTGAGTGCAAGGCAGGCCTGAGTACCCGCGTAGTCAAATTCAGCCGCCTGACCGATGACAATCGGACCGGAGCCGATGACCAGTACTTTTTTGATATCCGATCTCTTAGGCATTGACATTGCCCTCCTTCATCAGTGCTACAAATTTATCAAACAGACGCGCGCTGTTTTCGGGACCGATTGCGTCGTTGGGCTGGAACTGTACGCCGAATACGCTTTCAGCAGTGCATTCCACGCCTTCCACGGAGCCGTCAAGGACGTTTTCGTGGGTTACGGTCAGTCCGGTGCCTTCCAGCGATGCCGCGTCGATGGCATAGGAGTGATTCTGTGCGGAGATTTCAACGAGTCCGGTTTCGGTTTCGCGGATGGGATGGTTGCCGCCTCTGTGACCGAACTTGAGCTTTACGGTTTCGGCGCCGTATGCAAGACCGATGATCTCACAGCCGAGGCTGATGCCGAACATGGGGTACTTGCCGCGGAGCTGTTTTGCGAGTTCGATGACGGGCTGTGCGTCTGCCGGATTGCCGGGACCACCGGAGAGGAAGATTCCGTCGGGCTTCATCTGTTCCACAACTTCGGCGGGCGTATCCCACGGAACCACGGTCACGTTGCAGCGTCTCTGGTTCAGTGCGCGGACGGTGCTCATGGTGATGCCGCAGTCAACCGCAACCACGTTGTACTTCGGGTTGGGCGTTCTGGAGTACCATCTCTTGCGGCAGCTCACTCTCTTGACGGCGTCAGTGGGAATTCCGGTATTCGCGAGAATCTCCATAGCCTTTTCGTGATCGGTGTCCGCATCGGTGATGAGAACCTTGCAGGTGCCGTTGTCGCGGATGAAGCGGGTCAGACGTCTGGTGTCAACGCCGCAGATGCCGGGGATTCTGTTTTCCTCCATGATTTCGGAAAGGGTCTTTGTGTAGCGGAAGTTGGAGGGCGAGTCGTTGTATTCCCGTACAATCACCGCACCCACTGTGGGTGTTTTTGTTTCAAAGTCTTCATCGGTGATACCGTAGTTGCCGATCAGGGGATAGGTCATCACCACTGCCTGATCCGTACAAGCGGGATCGGACAGGATTTCCTGATAGCCCACCATGGATGTATTGAACACGATCTCACAGACCGCGTCAACCTTGCTGCCGAAGCCGGTACCGATGTACTCTGTACCGTTTTCCAGCACGATTTTTCTGTCATGCTTCATTACCATACAATTCGTCCTCCGTATATCGTAGTTTTAATTTTTCCGTATAATTCAGTGCCGGCGAAGGGAGTTGCCCGTCCCATGGAGCGGAACTCGTCGGGATTGACGGTGAACTTTTCGTCCAGTGCCCACACGGAGAAGTCCGTTCCCATCGGGATGCCGAACCGTTTCCGCGGGTTATAGCACATCAGATCCGCCAGCTTTTCGAGGGTTATGATTCCCGTTCTGACAAGGTAAGTATTCATCACGGGCAGTGCGGTTTCCAGTCCCACGATGCCGAACGCACTTTTTTCAAGTCCGCGGGATTTTTCCTCAGCGGAGTGAGGCGCGTGGTCGGTTGCGATCATGTCGATGGTGCCGTCGGCGATGCCTTCGAGCAGTGCGAGCTTGTCTTCACGGCTTCTGAGCGGCGGATTCATCTTGAAGCGTCCGTCCTCGATCAGATCACTGTCGTCGAGCACAAGATAGTGCGGGCCGGTTTCGCAGGTGACGTTCACGCCGGATTTCTTCGCCTGCCGGATCAGCTCGACGCTTTCCTTCGCGGAGATGTGGCATACGTGATACGCGCATCCGGTTTCATCCGCGAGCTTGAGGTCGCGCTCGATCTGTTTATATTCGCTTGCCGAACAGATGCCGCGGTGACCGTGCGCCTTTGCGTATTCCCCGGCGTGGATGTAGCCGCCGAAGAGAAGATCGTTGACCTCGCAGTGTGCGGCGATGATCTTGCCGAGCGCTTTCGCACGGGTCATGGCTTCACGCATCATGCCGTCGTCCTGCACGCCCTTGCCGTCGTCGGAAAACGCGATGCAGTCCGGTGCCATGCCTTCGAGATCCGCCATCGTTTCGCCCTTTTCGCCCACCGTGATCGCACCGTAGGGATAAACGGCGATTTTCGCGTCGGACTTGATTCTGTCCGTCTGCATCTTCAGGTTTTCGACGCTGTCCGGTACGGGATTCAGGTTCGGCATGGTGCAGACAGCGGTGTATCCGCCGTGAGCCGCAGACATGGAACCGGTTTCCATATTCTCTTTATAAATAAATCCCGGATCACGAAAATGTACATGTACATCACAAAACCCGGGAAAAACGGTGTATTCATTTGAATCAAGGGATGCAAGGGAAACGGTGCAGTCCGGTGCAAACACGTCACCCTCACCGTTGATGCTGCCGATGATTTTCGCTTTCTGGAATTTAAACTGAGCCATTGTTATCCTTTCCGCAAAAAAAGCCTGTCCCATCCGACAAGCTCGCCAAAAAACGCATGGGTATCCCACCGCGCGTCTCCTATACGAATCTTGCCGATCTCTCTGTATCGTCCTTAAAGATTATTTTTCATATTATAACATGAACCGCGTTTTTTGTCAACCGTTAAATCTTACAATAGAATCGAAAATATTCCCGTCGGTCTTGTAACCACATTCTGACGGATTGTGTCGGACGCTTTCCTGCTGTGATTTCCGGCATGTGTGATTATTCCATGCCCGGCACGGCGATCATGACTGTGAAACCTTTGAACGATCGGAGAAAATCATGTTCAGTTTATTCAAAAAAACCAAAAACACCCAGCCGAAGCAGGATGCACAGATTGTCATGCTCGCATCTCCTCTCAAAGGACGCGCCGTTGTGCTTGAGGAAGTTCCCGACGCCACCTTTGCCGACAGAATTCTCGGAGGAGGATGCGCGGTGATTCCGGAATGCGGCGTTCTGACTGCCCCGGCGGACGGCGTGATCGATTCCCTTCCGGACACGCGTCACGCGGTGATGATGACGACGGACTCGGGTGCGGAGCTGCTGATGCACATCGGGATTGACACCGTGGAGCTCAGGGGCGAACACTTTTCCGCACTGGTGAAGCCCGGGGACAGAGTGACGGCAGGTCAGCCGCTGATCGAATTTGATCCTGACGCCGTTCAGGCTGCCGGATATGCGGTTGTCACGCCCGTGATTGTCACGAATTCCGACGCGTTCCGGATCCGGCAGGTCACGCTCGGCGCGGTCAGTCCGGGAGAGATGCTCATGGAGCTTGAGAAAATCGGATGACGCAAAAAGATCCTCACACGGATGAACCGCATGGGGATCTTTGTGTTTACTGGAATAAGAGACAGCCGGTGGCACGGAAATGCTCGATCCGTTCCTTAAGACGCTCCTCGGTCACGTGAATGTGCTCCGCCAGACAGGTGAGACAGAAGAATTCCGTAGCACCGCGGTTAATCATCTTCTTGTGACAGCCGATTTCGTCATAGGTGAGGGTTCGTCCGCATTTCATGCACTTGGGCTGCATGGTGCCGTTGTTCATGAATTACTTCTGAACGAGAGTACCGCGGAAGATCTTGCAGTCGTGAGCGGGAACATGGCAGCCGAAGTGTTCGGTAACAACCTTGCCGACTTCTTCGCCGCTGATAACTTCGCGGAGCTTGAAGCCGTGACCGGAAGCAACGGTGAGACCGATATCGTAGAATTCGATTTCGTTGTAGCCGTCACGGTCGGTGAAGTTGAAGTATGCGATCACGTATTCGTTGTTGGCGAGGTGCTTGAAGAATACGGGTCTGTCGCCGCCGCGTACCATCATCGGAGGACGAGCTTCTTCATCCTGGTTGATAGCGATGAGTTCCTTGTTCTTGAGGAGCTCGAGGTTGACGTCGTCCATCTTGGAAAGGTCGGAACCGATCATGAGAGGAGACTGGAAGAGGCACCACAGAGCGAAGTGGGTTCTGTATTCAACATCGGAGCAGCCGCCGTTTGCAACGTTGCCCTTGCCGTGCATGCCGCAGATGAGCATGTCGATGTCGTTGTAGCAACCGGGACCGGAGTAAGCGAGCTTCTGAACCTGGCTCATGGCGATGTTCTTGAAGCTGTCGAAGCTATCGTTGATGTCGCCGGTGGAGCGGTACATGTGAGCGCCGGTGGAACGGATCCACTTTTCAACTTCGTCGGAACCCCAGTTGCATGCGGAGAAGAGGATTTCACGGCCGGAAGCCTTGAGAGCCATACCCATTCTGTTGTAGAGGATGGGACCGTTTGCGAGGTGAGGCTTGTAGCAGAAGTCGTACTTGAGGAAGTCTACGCCCCATTCAGCGAAGGTCTTTGCATCGATGAATTCGTAGTCGAAGGAGCCCGGGAAGCCTGCACAGGTTCTGGTACCAGCGCAGGAGTACATACCGAACTTGAGACCCTTGGAGTGAACGTAGTCAGCGAGAGCCTTCATGCCGGACGGGAACTTTTCGGGGTCAGCAACGATTCTGCCGTTTTCGTCTCTTTCGCGGAGGGACCAGCAGTCGTCGATTACGACGTATTCGTAGCCGCAGTCCTTGAGGCCGAGTTCAACGATCTTGTCAGCGGTTTCACGTACAACCTGTTCGTTGATCTGCCAGCCAAAGGTGTTCCAGGAGTTCCAGCCCATCGGAGGTCTTTGAGATAACATAGTGATATTCTCCTTTATTTGGAAAAAATTTTATTGTCCGTTTAACAATCCGCATTTTTGTGGATTTTACAGCATTATGATACACCTTTTTGTGCGATTTGTCAATAGGACTTGCAAAAATCTGTTCTAAAGAATTATTTATCATCCTGTTAAAACCAAAAACAGACCCGTTTCCGCAATGTCATCAGGATAAAGCCCAAAACATAATCCGCTTTCCCTTTATTCCAATAAGGCTTTGAAGTCCTCGCGATCGCGGAGAGGTGCGTAAACTTTTTCCGTCATCAGTTCATCTTTTACTTTATCAATGAATGTCATGGCTTCTGAACTGAGCATAAGACCCTGTACAGATTGCCCGCAGCTTGTCGGGTTTACGACTATCCGGTCAAAGATGCCGCAGGAAAAACGCTGATTTTCACTTTCGGTTAAATCCGAATACTGCTTTGCGCAATCGAGCATGATACGCAGATATTCCATGGCTTTATCATAGTTTCCCTCCTGTATTTCCAACTGTCCCCGTGCTTGATATACACAGAACAGGTGCCAATGAAAGGTCAGATAATTTTCATCCGGAAATACCGCTTTGATAACCGCTTCTTCCGTGTCGAGTGCAGCCATGACATGCGAGCCCTTCCGTACTCGGAAACGATAAAGCTCCATCATTGACATACAGAAATCATTCAGTGCGCTATGTGCGATCCTCTGCTGATGGGCAGTCAGTTGTTCACCGCGCAGGCAGACTTCCATTGCTTTATCGCGGGTGATCGGTTTTCTCTCAGGGAACATTTCCGCATATCTTAAAGCTTCGTCATACTGTTCGGAATACTGACAACAGACCATGGCGTTCCAGATTGCTTCTTCACGGAGTCGGGAATCCGTGCATCCTTCGATTACCATATTGCTGTGCCGGATGGAACGCTCTATCATTTCCGGCGAATATAGTTTTGCAGGATCTTCTTTATACGGATCCTCATAAGCCATGAAGTATTCCATTCTTGCCAGCCATGCCAGATACTTATAATCCCCCGGATATTCCCTGACCGCCTGCTCTGACATTTGATACATTTCTTCCTGATCGTATTGCCAATAATTCTCGCATCGCTCGTCCAGTTCAGCACGCCGTGCATCTGCTTCTTCTGTTTTTCCGCCCAACAGTTCATCCGCCGTCACGTGCAGAATTCTGCTCAGCGGCATAATCAGCGAGATATCCGGTACTGTCATGCCGCACTCCCACTTACTGACAGCCTTATACGTTATGCCGAGAAAATCCGCCAGAGCTTCCTGCGTCAAATCGTTCTTCTTCCGCAGTTCCTTGATTCGTTGTCCGATATGATTCATAAAGATGCCTCACTTTCAAAACAGTAAGCCGAGCTCTGCTTCCGTATATAGTATAACATATCGGAACCATTCTCACAACATCCACGTTGTCGAATCAAACTCTCCCACGGAGAGAGTTTCAGGCTGATCGGCTTAGTTTTTTGCGATACTATAAAGCTCGCATTCAAAAAGAATCCCTCGATTGCGATTACAACCGAGGGAATTCATTGTTGTTGACTTATTTAAATGACATTGCATGTTCAGCAGAAGCCGTAAGTGCGGGTATGCCTGCCGGCCTTCCCTGCTCAGGAGTTTTCTGCAATGTAAATGTTCGCGCGGCTGGCGATGATTCTTGCGGTTTCTTCGGCACTTCTGGAGCCTGCGAAGAAGACGGACAGCTCTTCCTTGATGATGTCAACGAGCGCACTGTCGGAACGCTGGACTTCCTTCGCGCCCTTCACCAGATCCATCACGGCGTCGCATGCTGCCTGATCGAACGGGATGTTGCGGCTCTTGAGGTAGTTCACGTAATCTTCGGAGTAGCCGGCTTCCAGATACCAGCTGTAATCGTCGCCGGAGTTGTAGTAGTAATAATTTTCGGACGCATTCGCGAGGCTCTTTTCCATGATTTCGATGTTCGTGCTGAAGCGCCAGCTTGCATTGTTCAGCGTTTCATCGTCCATGAAGAACTTGATGATATCCCATGCCTGCTCCTTCGCGGAGGACTTCGCACTGATCGCAAGCTCGATATTGGGCAGGATCATGGCGCCGTTGGAGCTTTCGTCATCCGTCGGGAATCCGATCGCGGTAACTTCCGTCGTTGCGAAATTCGACATCTGTTCGAGAAGCGCAGTGAAGCTGTTCATGTAGGCAAACTCGAACAATGCGGTTCCTCTGTAATGGCGCAGCTCGTAGTTTTCCTGCATTTCGCGTTCTTTTTCTTCATCATAGACGTAGTTGTCGCCCATGGTGTCGTAGTATGCCTCCCAGTAACCCTTTTCGGGACAGGTGGAGAGATACTTGATGAAATCGATGAAGCCCTCTGATTCAAACTTGGTTGTGCCGTCTCCCCAGTCGACGAAGGAGCTCATCGCCATGGAGAAGAAGCTGGAAATGATGCCGTCGCGTCCCTGATCGAAGAATGCTCTCATTCCTTCAGGCATGGTGTTGATGACCTTCATCATATCCTCGAACGTCCAGCCGGATTCCGTGCCGACGTACTGGGATTTTGCCATCAGCGTGCGGAGACGGAAGGAGAGGATCATCGAATACTGCCTGCCGTCAAGGGAGCACGCATCAAATACATTCGCGAGATACTTTGAGCGGTCGATGCCGATTTCCTCATCGTCGATGAACTGGTTCAGATCCGCGAAAATGCCCTTCTTGAAGTAGCTTGCGGACGGCAGATCGGAGCTGATGAGAACGATATCGGGAACGTTGCCGGTGATGATGTCGTTGTTGAACTGGGTAACGGCGCCCGTCCATTCGTTTTCCTGATTGTTGTACTGATCGTAGGATTTCACGGAGATGCGGGTGCCGGTGTTCTTCTTGTTGTAGGCGATGATTGCCTTGGTAAGCTGATAGTCCGTGGTTGTGGATCCGACGGTGACGATGATTTCATCCTTGAGCTGTTCGTCCGGGATCCGCTCCATGATGCTGAGCGTGGTGTTGTTTTCGTTGCTGCTCCAGTCGGTGTTGGACATGAGCACGCGTCCGTCGGGAAGAACGATGGTTCTGTTGACGGTATTGAAGTCGATGTCGGAGTTGATGTAGTTGAGGATTTCTTCCGCGGTATCGGTGGTAAAATCGTAGACACTGATGCCGCTTGCGGTACCGTAGTAGAGCTTGTTTTCACCCGTGCCGTAGAGACCGTAGTAGTTCTGCATCAGGTTCTTGAGCGTCACGGATTCCACACTCGTCAGCTCGCCGTTTTCCATGATCTTGATCTGATAGGTCTGCGCGGTGTCGGAGTAGAACATCACCATCAGCTTATCTCCCATGCCAAGGAGCTGATTGATCCAGCCGGAATCGAGCTCGGTCTTGCTGACATACTTGCCGTTTTCGTCGAGCTGAATAATCACGGAGTCGGCGTTGACGTAGAGATTGCCGGCGTTGTCAATGGTGAGCGAGCCGATGTAGAAATTGTTGGGATCGAGATCCGCGTTCGCCAGTTCCGCGTTGAGATCGGCGGTCGAGACCAGCTCACCCGTTGTGATGTTGATGCGCTCGAGGGTGTATTTCGTGGTGCTCATCATGGTTTCTTCGTCGTACGACCACTTCTGCATAATCATGTACAGGTCACCCGCCGGAGAGATGGACATGGCACTGCTGTACGCATCGGGATCGTTCTTCGGCACTTCCGTCACCACGGGATCACCGCCCGCAAACGGAACCTGCGCGAGACTCTGGACGGAGGTATAATCGAAATACCAGCCCTCGGGAAGCAGGACGTTGGAATACTGCTCGCCGAAGACGATTTCGTCAGCGGAAGTGGGCAGCTTGACGTCCGACGACGCGGGTTTGTCCGCAATACCGTCGCCGTTGAGATCGACATCAGCTTCGGTTTCCGGAACTTCCACTACGGGAGCTTCGGTCTCCACAGCAACTGCGGTTTCCACGGCGATCTTCGCAGATGCAGCGTACGGAACGGCAATCTCTTCGTCAACGATGGTATCTTCTACCACTTCCTCGTAGTTCATCGCCTGCCAGTAGTAGCCCGCCTTGCGCAGCATTTCCTCGCCCATTTCGTTTCTGACGATGGAATATTCCGTGTTGTAGATGAGATATACGCTTTCGTTTGCGGTGAACATATTCTGAACGTAGGTTACGCCTTCCGGGAGAGGCAGTTCTTCCCCGGCGTACACGTTGGTTCTCCTGCTCATCACGGGTCCCTTGTCCTTCTTGCAGGACGTAAGAGCGGATGCACAGGACAAAGCCATCAGTCCCGCAAGTGCGGCTGCGGCAATTCTCTTTGCTGTCATGCTGTTACCTCGCTTGTTTCATGTTGTCCGCCGGGATACTCGCGCCCGATGCGGCTTTCGCTTTCTTCTGTTTCTTCGGCTGTTTCGGTTTCTTCTGCTTCTTCTGCTTCTTCGGGAGCTTCTTCACGAGATTTTTGATGCTGTCGGTCAATGTATATCCGGAAACGCGGAGCAATATGAAGGAAAGAAGCATTGCCGTGACGCCGATTGCCGCGACCGCCGCTTCAAAGATCATCAGGATGGCACAGCGGTAGTCGGAGACCTTGGCTTCGTTTTCCCAGTAGGGGTATTCGATTCGGTTTTCGCGGATCCAGGAGTATTTCAGGGTCTTCATGTTCTCCCATCTTGACGTCAGGGAGAAGCGGTCGGATGCCTCCATGACTGCGGTTTTCTCCTCATTGAAGGAGACAGCGCCGTCGAAAATGTTCCACGCGAAGGACTTGACCGCATTCGGGAGTGCGGCTTCAAAAATCGTGATGTGCCCGTCGCCCGCGAGCTTGCGGTAGCCGAGATAGCTCATGTAGAGACGCGGACGTTCCCCGTAGGTATATTCGTAGATCTCTCCGCCGGACTCCTTTTCGGAAATGCCGACGACGGTGAAATCGTACCCGCCGATCCGCACTTCCATGCCGATGATGTTTTCCGCACCGAACACGCGCCACGCCAGATCCCGGTCAAGCACGACGCCCATCGGGTTGGAGTTGTCGTTGAGGAACGCGGATCCGTAGGTGAATTCCAGCGGATGGAACACGAAGAAGTCGCCGCCGACGGCTAAGGTTTCCGCAGTCGCCTGACCCTTGGGACCCGAGACCGTCAGTGTATCCTGCGCGCCGTAGCAGTATGCCCACGACCGTGCGTTTTCCTTGGGAGTGACGGAGGATTCGAGCAGCTTCTGATCCACGGAGTATGCCCACTGCGTGATCTGATCGACGGAAACGGCGGCGCTCTCCTCGGAGTACATGGTGATGACCGCGAAGGGTTCTCCGTCCGCTGACCATCGATCACCGGCGTGGATGAAATTGATGTTCTTCTCCATCACACCCACGCACAGCTCGAAAATGCCGGTGAGAATCAGGCACGCAGCGAATACAACGGCAATCACGCCGGAGAGCTTCAGGACTTTTCTGTTGACTTTATCGTTCACGATGCACCTCGCATCAGTTTTCAGCAAGTCTGACCTGCTGTTTGTCGGAAATGGGCGTTGTGGAGTTGGTGATGACGAACTCACTGCCGTAGAGACCGGATACCGCGGACTGCGTGTCGTCGGAGGCAATGACCTCGATGTTCACACGTCTGGCGGTGTAGCGGACGCTGAGGGGCGTGTTCTTGGAATCCACAACCAGCACGAATTTGCCGTCGTTGTCTTCACGGATCGCGGAATTCGGCAGAACAGTGTCATAGGACTGGCTCTTGTCGCCGATGGTGAAGGACAGGGACTGACCCTCGTACACGTCGCCCTTGACCTCGATTGTCACGATGCGCTTCTGACCCTGACTCTGCGGATCGGAGCGGATCTGGGTGACGGAGGCTTCCACGTTGGAGTACCACCAGGAGTTGGAAATGGAACACGGAGCGCCGATCTGGATCTTGCGTGCCTCTTCGGTGTCCATGGTGATTTCGCAGATGTAGCCCTTGTCCGCGATTTCGATTGCCGCGACGGTGTTGCCGCTGGTGACGGTATCGCCGGGAACGAAATTGACGGAGACGATGCGTCCGGCAATGGGAGCGGTCACGTCGGTGGTTTCGGGAGCGTTCTTGTAGGTTTCGATCTTTGCCGCCAGCTCGTCAAGCTGCTTCTTCTGATCCTCGCGGGTCAGCTTGGTGGTGGTATCGGATTTGTTCTGGTTGGCTTCGGTGATCTGGAGCTGTGCCTTGAGTTCCGCGAGATTATCCTCGGTCGCTTCGATTTCTTCCAGCACATCCTCGGGATCCTTGGGAGAAGACGCGCCGGAGAGCTCCTTGTTCGCTTCGGTGAGCTGTTTGTTCAGGGATTTCTGGTCTGCCTTGAGGCTTTCCAGCTGTGCTTCGTAGGTATCGAGCAGAACGGTGTATTCCGTGACCACGACCTCAGCGGAGGACTGCTTGCGGAGGGATTCCACGTTCGCCTTGGCTTCCTCGTAGTCGGCGGTGACCTCGGTCAGCTTCGCTTTTGCGTCGTCGTAGTTCTTCTGAGCCGTGGTGAGATCGTAATCGGTCGCGTAATTGATGATATCGTCAACCTCGGGCATGCCGATGATGGAGAGTTTGTCTTCCACAGCCGCGATGTCCTCTTCCACGTCGTAAATGTCTTCGAGAAGGTCTTCCTCGGAGCGGTCATACTGCTTGTCGAACTTATCGAGGGCATCCTGTTTCGTTTCCAACTGGGTGTGCAGGCTTTCGATGGTACTCTCAATTGCCGCAATCTGATCTTCGGTAAGCGTATCATCATCGAGCTTGACAAATTCCTCTGAAATGCTGTCCTTGAGATCGGAGATATCGGAGGTGTATTCCCTGCGCTCTTCGCGGTAGTCTTCGTAGGCACGGTCGTACTGCTTATTCAGGGAGGACAGCTGATCCTCGAGGGAATTGAGCTGATTGGTGAGGGTATTCGCTTCGCTGATGTCATCCTTCGCGGCTTTGATGTCGTTCAGCTGCGTTTCATAATACTCAACGTCATACTTGAGCATTTCATACGCCTGTGCATATTCTTCGTAGGCCTTCTCCGCCGCTTCGAGCTTTTCGGTGACGGTCAGCTTGGAGAGAACATCGTCCTCGATGATGGATTCTGCCTGCGAAATCTTGTTCTTGACGTCGGAAATGTCCGCCTGACAGTCCGCGATGTATTCTTCCACCGCTTCAATCTGCTCTTCCAGACGTTCAATCTTCGCTTCAATCACGGACGTGGTATCCGATCCGCCGAGAAGTGCATTATATTCCGCCTTCAGTTCCGTGATCTTTTCTTCCGCATCGGCGATTGCCTTCTTCGCGTCAGACAGGGTCTTGTCCGACTGGAGTCCGGAAATCTGGTCGTCCAGCAGAGCAAGATCGTATGTACGCTTGAGCTCGTCGTACTGCTTCTGTAC
>JAFUQY010000450.1 GCA_017472105.1 Clostridia bacterium
AATTTCAGCCTGCGGCGCAAACCGGGTTGTTCTCACGGCGATGCTCCGGGACGCCACCCTTAACAAGCCTTCCCCGTGCAGTCTCTTGAAATTTCAACTGCACACACGCAGCCGGGGAAGGGGGACCGCACACTTTCACCGAAAGTGGGTGGTGGATGAGGCGTGAACCCACTCAGCCTGAGGTGTTACATACGGCTTATCCTTCCACCGCCTCCGCCCGCAAAAAAGCCCGGCATCACACAAAAAAATTCACAAAATCCTTTTGGAATCATAAAAAAATCCGACTATAATTATTCCGTTTCCCCTCAATTTAATGACGTCAGGTGTTTTTATGAAACAAACCAACGATTTTCTGATTCCCGATTATTTCCCCGATTTTCACTGCAAAATGGGTGCCTGCCGTGCCGCGTGCTGTCAGGGATGGCCCATTTCCGTATCCATGCAGAATTATTTCACCCTGCTCGGCATGGACTGTCCTTCCCATCTGCGGTCACGGCTCGACGTCGGGCTGCGCATGGTCGATTATCCCTCCGAGGACGAGTACGCACGCTTCAATCCGCGCTGGGACGGTGACTGCCCCATGCGTATGGAGGACGGACGGTGCTCCCTTCACGCCGAGGTTGGCGAGGATGTGCTCCCGGAGGTATGCCGCCTTTACCCGCGCGGAATCCGCCACGGTGACGGTGGTGAGACCTGCGAATGCTCCTGTGCCAACTCCTGCGAAGCGACGCTTGAGCTCTTCTTCGGACGCACCGAGCCGCTCACGTTCATCACCCGCCGCCTCACCCTCGACATGCCGCGCGCCGCAAAACGCACCTATTTCTTCGGCGCACTGGACCGCGGTCAGGAGATCCGTCTCCACCTTCTCCGCATCCTTCAGGACCGTTCCCTGCATCTCCCGGAGCGCATGGCACATCTCGGAATCGCCGTCACCTCCATGGAAAAGGCTCTCGATGCCCGCGACATGGACGCTGTACAGGCAATTCTCGATGGCACGGACGCCCATCTGAGCAAAGCCGCACCTGCGGATATTCCGTTTGCACTCGCGCTTGACGCCGCAGAGACGCTCACCGACCTTCTCGATGCCCGCAGCTCCAGCATCCGGGAACGCGGTCAGCACGCCCTCTCCGTCTTCGGCAAGGGTGAGGATGCCCACGCACGCTACCTCGCCGCACGGGATCACTTCGAGGAGACCTTCCCGGACTGGGAGATTTTCTTCGAGCACATGCTCGTGAACCACATGTTTTTCGACCGCTTCCCCTTCCAGGACCGTCCCGTCACGCTCACCGAGGAAATGGTCTCGCTCACCGTGGTCTACACGCTTCTGCGCTTCCTCGCGCTCGGCTGGATGGCGGACAAAACCGATCCCGCGGAGCTCATCGACACCATGGCAGCCGCATTCCGCCTCATCGAGCACACCGGCTTCGACCGCACAGCCTCCCGCATGATCCGCCAGATCGGATTCACGTCCCCTGCCCAGCTGTACGCCCTGATCCGGCTGTGATGAAGGGCTGCATTTTTCAGACAGGCATGGTATAATACTGTTACGTGGTATATGTCATCAGAACGCTTTCCCCGACAAAGACCCGTGACGGATCGCTGCACCGGCACATCCAGTCTTTGCCGACGCAAAAGAACAACAGCCTATGAGAAATCACGGGCTGTTTTCTTTTGCATGAGAAAGATTAAAATTCGATGAAATCCGCATCGGCAGCCTTGTCAGCGTACGCGGAATATGGTATAATATTGCCAGAAACAAACTACACGGAGGTACACCCATGAAAATCTGTCCCAAATGCCACATTTCCTTTGATGACGCGGCGAATGCATGCTCCCAGTGCGGCGGCGCGCTGACCTACGTGGATCTTCAGGCGGAGGCTGCTCCCACGGACACGGATCACACCGCTGAATTCGCTCCCGCCGACATTTCCCAGAACAAAGTCCTCGCCATGGTTCCCTATCTCATGGGCTGGATCGGAATTCTCATCACCCTGCTTGCCGCGGGAACGTCCCCGTACGCATCCTTCCACGTCCGTCAGGCACTGAAAATCCAGGTCTGCGCAACGCTCGTTTCCATCGTCGGCGCCGTCATCCCCGTCATCGGCTGGATTGCCATCGGTATTTTCAGCATCGTCGTGCTCGTTCTCAACATCATCTGCTTCCTCTCCGTCTGCAAAGGCGAAGCAAAGGAACCGCCGGTTGTCTCCGGACTGTCGTTCCTGAAGTAATTTTATCGGAATAAAAAGAAAACAGCCCGTGAGTGCGCACTCATAGGCTGTTGTTCTTTTTAAAGTGACATTGACCGGAATACAGCGGTGTAACGCTCCCGTCTGCGCGGCCGTTGTCAGGGTGATTAGAAAGAAACTTTTATATGTTTCACGACAATGATATTATATCATACCTTCGCGCTTCCGTCAAGCGGTTGGAATAAAAACGGACAAGTTTTGATACACCATGCACAGGACGATTTGGGAAACGGCGGTGCGTTACTCCCGGTGCGTCAACTCTCAAAACCTTCCGTCCAAAGATATGTCAGACTACATTAGTCTTTATGATACATCTTGATTGTGTAATACATAATAATCAATTGAATCGCAATCGAAATTACATCCACAATAACGTCGTAAAACATATTTTTCTGATAACTTTCTAAGTCCTCCGCGCGGTAACGACAGTATATCACAAATCCCCGCAGAATGCAAGTCCGTCCAAACACAAAAACTCCCGCGGGTCTGCTGACTCACGGGAGCATTTTTGTCTGAATGCATTACAGGGTATTGTTCTTGTCCACGGGGAAGAGAATCTTGAGCTGGTTGACACGGCTCTGGTATGCCGCCTGCTGCTTCTGCTGCATGAGCACCTGACGGATCTGTTCCTTCACTTCCGCCAGTTCCATCTTGCCGCCGTCTTCCTTCTTGTTCAGCTTCACGAGGTGCCAGCCGAACTGGGTCTGAACGGGCGCGGACATCTCACCGGCTTCAAGGGCATCGCATGCCGCTTCGAATTCGGGAACCATCTGACCGTGGCCGAAGTCACCGAGCTCGCCGCCCTGCTGACCGGAGGGACAGGTGCTGTTTGCCTTTGCCGCGTCTTCGAAGGAAATGTCGCCCGCATTGATCTGAGCCGCAATTTCAGCAGCCTTTTCTTCGGAATCCACAAGGATGTGGCTTGCGTTGTAGGTCATGCCGGCTTCAAACTGATCGGGATTTTCGTCGTAGAACTTCTGGATTTCGTCGTCGGTCACCTTCACGCGTTCCACAGCCTTCTTGATGGCGTAGTTGGTGAGCATTTCTTCCTTGACCTGCTTGAGCTGTTCCTTGAATTCGGGTTCGCGTTCCATGAGGTTCTTCTGTGCGTCCATGAGGAAGAGCTTCTGCGCGATGAGCTGCTCAAGGAGAACCGCACGGCCCTGGGGATTGTTGTACGCCTGACCGCGCTGACCCATAGCGGCGAGAGCCATTTCGAGGTCCGCTTCGGTGATGGGATTGCCCGCAACACTTGCGAGGATTTTATTCTGCATATCCATGATACTGGTATCCTTTCGGAGTTAAAATTAGCTATCTTATTTATTATAGCAAATCCAGCCGCCGTTTGCAATGGGTTCACTGAAATTTGCGCACAAATCCCGCCGGAATCACAGAAAAAGCCTATATTGTTTTACGATTCCCACCGTCAGCCCGCCCAACGAACAGTCCTGTCATTCAGAGGGCGAAAATCACTGACAGTTACAGCCATACACCGAGCCCGAAGAATCTGTACACGTCCTGCTATGATCGCGTCATGTCCGTGGTGTTCTATATTACTCGGCTGAAGGGTACTCACGAACACCTTTAACGTGAAATCTGCACGAATAAAATGTCTGCAAACTGTTCGTTATAACAAAGTGAGTACCCTTCACCTGAATAGCAGAGAATACCACGGACATGATGCGATCTGTACAGGACATGCACAGATTCTTCGGGCAGTGTGTATGGCGTTACGTACTGTGGAACAGTATGTACATCGTGCCATACACGGCCCTCAGAATGACAGAAGCCGTTCGTTGGGCGGGTTGACTTTACGAATGATTCAATTGTCAGAACCAGTGTTCAATCCGTTTATTCGCCCATTTCAGCGAAGGTGTTGTTGAACTTCTGGAGGTTCTTCTTGATTGCCTTGTTGCTCTTTGCGAGGAGGGAGGAAACGGTGTCGGCAGTCGCGTTGGTCTTGAGGAACACGAGCTGGTTGATGCCGATTTCGCCCTGGAATGCAAAGCCAAGGTCAACGTACTGGATGTCGCGGATGATTTCAAACATCGCTCTGTCGTCCGGGGCGTCTGCGAGCTTGCTGCCGAGAACGGTTTCCCATACCTCGGGAACAACGTCAACGTAGTTTTTGCAGCTCATCGCTTCGAGACAGTAGGAGATCAGCTCTTCGTTTTCCGCCGCGGTCAGAATCACGCCCCAGTAAATGTCGAAGCCGGAGGACGCGTAGTTTTCCTGCATTTCGTTGAACTTCGGGCAGGGCAGAATACCGTATGCCACATCGGAGTCACGCATGGTTTCGTACAGGTTGCGGTTTTCGGAGAGCATGAAGAGGCCTCTGCCTTCGGAGAACATCGCTACGTTGTAGTCGGTGCCGGGGCAGGTCTGGGTGAATTCGGAGAGCGCGTCGAACTTTTCCATCACGCTGACGAGCTTTTCCAGATCGTTCACGAAGATGACAGTGCCTTCCGCGTCCTTGTCGAGAATGCCGGCGCCCATGTCGGACTGGAGATGTACCCAGCCGTAGTCACTGGTGAGGAAGCCCCACTGGTCGTCCGCGTCGATGTCGCCGTCACCGTCAAGGTCACGCATTGCCGCTTCTGCCATCGTGTACAGGTCGTCGATGTACCATTCGCCGTTCTTGACCTTTTCGTAGGGCACTTCGATCTGGAGATTGCCCGCGAGGTCCTTGTTCATGGAGATGGTGCAGTTCATGTAAATGCCGCTGAGCGCAAGGGGATTTGCGGTTGCGAAGAGCTTGTTCTTGATGGTGAATACCTGGGACGCACCCTGCCACCACGGCTTTTCGAAGTTGAGCAGTTCAAACTCGCGCAGGTTGCAGAAATCGCCCTGAAGCGCATTGGACATGGTCTGGTTGTCGTGGTTGTACACGATGTCGTAGGTGTCGTCGCCGGAGATCACGAGATTGTGAACCGTGGAGCCGACTGCGCCGTAATCGTCCTCAGCGGTGCACAGGATTTCAACATTGAATCGATCGGAAATCGCAGCTCGCTGATTGAACAGAGCGTCGTTGACAACCTCACCGTTCATTTCGTCGGCGTAGATGTAGGTCTTTGCGTTGTACCACGTGGTGGTCAGAATGGAGAATTCCGCGCCGTCAAAATTCTTGTCGGGCAGATCGTCGCTGATTGCTTCTTCGATTGCTTCGGTTTCTTCTGCGGAGGTGTCTGCGCTGACTGCGGGAGTCTTGGTCTCGGAGGAATTCGTCTCAGCGGGGCTTTCTGCGCATCCCGTCAGAGCGGAGGCGGCGAGAAGACATGCCAGCAGGAGACTGATTGCTTTGCATCTCATAATGATATAACCTTTCTCACAAAAAATTCAAGTGCCCGTTTCCGATAATTTTTACAGGGCATTAATTTTTATTATATCACAGAACATGTGGGAATGCAAGGGAGGAAGAGCCCGGTTTTTCCGTCACCCGCAGGGAAATATCCGGCAAATTGAACAAAGAAAAAACGCCGTTCACGAATATACACGCCTCAGCCCTGCCCCCAACAAGACGTCGGCCCGCCCAACGTCATTCCCTGTCATTCAGAGGGCGAAAATCACTGACAGCCACAGCCATACACCGAGCCCGAAGAATCTGTGCACGTCCTGTATCGATCGCGTCATGTCCGTGGATCGCTAACCTACTCGACTGAAGGTTACTCACGAACGCCTTTAACGTGAAATCTGCACAAATAAAATGTCTGCAAACTGTTCGTTATAACAAAGTGAGTACCCTTCACCTGAGTAGCAGAGATATCCACGGACATACGCCGAGCTGTATAGGACGTGCATAGATTCTTCGGGCAGGACGTTGGGCTTAAATCAAAAAACAGCCCGCCCTCTGAATGACAGGATTGTTCATTGGGCGAGCTGACATATTAAAATCTTTGTTGCGCGAACCGGCACACAAAATTGTTCATTGGGCGGGCTGACATATTAAAATCTTTGTTGCGCGAACCGGCACACAGGATTGTTCGTTGGGCGGGCTGACATATTAAATTCTTCGTTGCGCGAACCGGCACACAAAATTGTTCGTTGGGCGGGCTGGCAGAAAACTGTTTTTCATCAGAACAAAGCGCATCCCACGCCGGCATTGTATTCTTTCCTCAGGTTTTCGCAAACTGCATCATGAGCTTCGTCGGGAGCACCTTCGCGAGGACGCGGTACAGCTTGTAGAACGCGCGCGGCGTGTAAACCGTTCTGCCCTGCTTTGCGGCACGGAGCGCACCTGCGGCAACCTTCACGGGATCGCAGTACGGGAGGACATCGAACGTCTTCGAGCTGCCCTTGATCCCGCCGAGCCGGATGAATTCCGTATCCATCGGGCCGGGGCAGACAGCGGTTGCGGTGATTCCGGTGCCTCTCAGCTCCTCGCTCAGCCCGAACGTGAACGCGGTGACATACGCCTTCGATGCAGAATACGTCGTCATGCGTGCGTTGGGGCAGAAGGACGCGATGGACGAGACGTTGACAATCCGCGCACCCGTTTTCATGTACGGCAGAACGAGATGCGTCACCGCGGTCAGTCCCTTGAGGTTGAGGTCAACCATCCGCGTCTGATGCTCCAGCCCGCCGTCCCCGATGCAGCCGAGGAATCCGCATCCGGAGTTGTTGATGAGCACACCCACGTCGGGAGTGAGGGATTTCAGCGCATCGTCCAGTGCGGCATAGCTTTCGTCCTTCGTCAGGTCAAGCGGCAGAATCCGGCACGGCACGTTGATTTCCTCAGCGGCAGCTTCCAGACGAGCCCGATTCCGCGCAATCAGCCAGTATTCTTCGATTCCGGGAAACGCCGCCGGCATCTGACGCAGAAATTCCAGTCCCAGCCCCGCCGACGCCCCGGTGATAATCGCAATTTTCATAGAATTACCTCGGATGTGTGGTTTTTCTTTATGATAGCACAAGTTCCCGGGATTTGCAAGAGGGATTCCCCTCACCCGCACTGGAGAATCAGCCACACCTTGTCAAACGCACGCGCGGCGAGATCCTGCCTGCGGATGCAGAAATAAATACTGCCGAGATCGCCGAACATGACCTCGTCCACGCCGTCCATAATCGAGCCGAACTGATAGAGAAGCACCCAGTCCTGACTTCTCGCACGCAGATCCGCCGCCTCCGCATCCGTCATTTCCGGAAATCCGTTTCCGGTGTACACCCCGTTCGACGCCAGCTCGCACTCACGGAGCATCGAATTCTGCACCAGCTCCGGGTATCCGAGAAGCTGCGAATTCATGCCGAGGCTGTCGGTTTCCGAAGCACCGAGCCGCTCAAGCTCATCCATATAAGCCTGCCACGGTCTGTCCGATTCCCACTCTACCGTGTATCGCTCGTTCACTTCGTCAAACATCGGATAGCTTGCCTTTGTCCCGAACGTGATCGCGCGCTCCGGGATGCGGTACATTTCATCCAGCTCCGCGGGCAGTTCATGCTCCGTCAGCGCAGTCCCATCTGCAATCCAGTACACGCGGCAGCAGCCTTCATCCTCGGGATCGTAGCCCCAGCGCATCGTCTCCATGTCGTAGAAGAAGTACAGCATCCCGCTCTCCGGGAGTACGTTTTCCGCGTCATACGGCTTCACATCGGCAAGATTGATCTGCGCCATGAACGACAGCGGCCGCGTTGCCTTCTCATCATCCAGAATCCCCATGCCGTGATAGGTCGGCCACTCAAAATCCGCCGGGAGATGGGGCTTTCCGCCGATTTTGCTCTGTCCAAGCGCGATCTCACCCTCCGGCTTTGCGTGATCCACCGTGACCGCCGTCTTCGCAATCGCCGGGAGCATTTCAAAAAATTCCTGCTGTGTCATGTCGTCCTCCTGTAATTCCGTTTCGTTATGTTCCGTTACCGCATCCTCCGCACACGACGGCACGGCGAGCAGGCAGAGGGATAACAAAAAAGGCACAATCCGCCGCTTCATGGGGTACCTCCGAAAAATGGTGATACCCTATTGTAGCATACGAACCGCACCTATGTGTGGCTGAATTGTGAATTCCGATGAAATCGGATGCAAGAAAAACCGGACAATCTGCAATGTCACCGCGCGAGGAACATCCCGTACTCCTTCGGCACGACGAGGACGCCGTTCTGCATCCGTTCTTCAAATGCACGCAGCATGACGTCATCCGGGACAGCCGAAAAATCCGCCATCGAGCCGAGCGTGCGGATGTAGCCGACCAGATCGGACGCGTCCGTGACCTCGAGATGATCCTCGTACCGCCGCACCTCAACGGAATCAAACTGCCGCGCCAGCATCTCACCGCCGTTCTGGAGCGTAAACGGAACCCTGACGGGCGCGAGATGGTATTCCTCCGCAAACATGTCCCAAACAAACTCCGCGATGCCGTTCTCACCGGTCGTTGCGCACGTGAATACCCCGCCGTCCCGGAGCACACGCCGAACCTCAGCGATCGCGCGGTCAAGATCCGGCACGTGGTAGAGCATCATGTTGGCGATGACGAAATCGAAAGAATCGTCGTCAAACGGAATCGCCTGAATGTCCGCCCGACGGAACTCCACGCCCGCCATCCCGGCAAGATTCGCCCGCGCCGTCTCCAGCATGCCGTCGGAGAAGTCGGTGAGGGTCAGCGATGCCCAGCGCGGGAGCGTCTTTCCCATCCACATCGCACCGTTTCCTCATCCG
>JAFUQY010000451.1 GCA_017472105.1 Clostridia bacterium
GAAGAACAGAAATACAGTTTATCAAAAAGGTGGAACCTAAATTTTCAGCTATACCTCACGGCTATTTGTAGTGAATGAACGATTTAGACAGATTTGCACCGTACTTTGTCTCTTCCTAACAATCTGAATGCGGGCAAACCGCTGTCTGTCTGAGCCCTCAAGGGCGAGTCCCCCGAACGTCAAGCCGGGAATTCACAAAGGGGCGGCGATTGAGCCCGGAGTTCCACGAAGTGGAATCTCCATTGTGCAGCCGTCCCGCGCAGGGACATAAAATTGAAAAATGACCGGAACGGTCATTTTTCTTCCTTTCCGCCTTGCACTTTCCGTCATTTTATTGTAAAATACTATATTATAATAAAAAGGAAGTGTTTTGTTGAAAACCTACGCCGATTACGCGGCGACAACCCCACTCTCCGAGCGGGTGTTCAATACCCTCTGCCGAACCTCCCGCGAGGTCTTCGGCAATCCCTCGTCCGCGCATTCCTTCGGCAGGGATGCCGCCGATGTCGTTTCCCGCGCACGGGAACAGACCGCCGCCCTTCTCGGCTGCGATCCCGATGAAATCGTCTTTACCTCCGGCGGAACCGAGGCGGACAACCATGCCCTCCGCTGTGCCGCAGGGATGCCGGTGCTTACCTCCGCCATCGAACATCCTGCCGTGCTGAACGCCGCGCGTGCAATGGCATCCCGCGTGTATTTTGCGGAACCGGATTCCGGCGGATGCGTTTCCGCAGAGGAGATCGCGCACATTCTTCGGGGTGCGCCGGAGATCGCAATGGTCTCTTTGATGTATGCCAACAACGAAACCGGCGTGATTCAGCCGGTACGGGAAGCTGCCGATGCTGTTCATGCCGCCGGTGCGCTGTTCCACTGTGACGCCGTACAGGGTGCCGGTCATGTCATGCCGGACGTGCGGACGCTGGACTGTGATCTTCTGTCGGTGTCAGGACACAAATTCCATGCTCCCAAGGGGATCGGCGCGCTTTATGTGAACAGACGGACTGCCGGACGGGTTCCTCCGTTCCATTACGGCGGCGGTCAGGAACATGGTCTGCGGAGCGGGACGCTGCCGGTGCCGCTCATTGCCGCGTTCGGGGAAGCCTGCGCGGAAGCTCTGGAACGCCGGGACGACGATGACCGGCGGATCCGCTGTCTGCGTGACCGGATGGCGGACGAGCTGCTGACGATTCCGGGAAGCCGGCGGATCGGGCAGGGAAGGACGATGCCCGGTATTCTCAACATCGCCTTTGAAGGAACCTACGGGGAAAACCTGATGCTGCTGTGCGACCTGCGCGGCGTTTCGCTGTCCACCGGTTCGGCGTGTCATGCCGGAGATGATACGCCCTCCCATGTACTGACAGCGATGCGTGTTCCGGAGGAATACCGGACGTCGTCTGTCCGTATTTCCATCGGCCGTTACACGACGGACGAGGAGGCGGAACGGATCACAGAGACCCTGCGCGACTGTGTTATGCTGGCACGGGGATGAGCGGCTTCCAATGGGCTATTCTGCCTATAAAAACGGTAGTTTATATCGGTTTTGGGCGGATTTTACGGGAAATTCCCGTTTTTAGGGGGCAAAATCCTAATTTTCTGAAAATTTGTGCATTGTGCTTATGTGTAGAAAAACAAGGTTTATTTTTGTTGTATTTCAACAAAAACAGCGAGCTGCTTGTCACAGGGAGTTCACTCAGCTCTTATCCCCATTACAGATGTAACGGTAAATAATAATTACTTAATCACAGTTTATTCACAATAATGTCACTTAGATTACTGAAAATAAACATAAAATAACGAGTATATTATAAAATATATTCTATTATAGTAAATTATATTTACTTATAGGAACGTGAGAAAGTGTTAAAAACAGGAGGAGCAGGTTTCCACAGGGAAATCCAAAGTTTTTCCACAGGAAGCGTTGGGAAAGTTGACTTTTTTGAACGGACAATTATTCCCGCGCGCTCTATCGTCGTGCTTGACATTTTTGTGCGCTTATGATATTATAATGTCATATAAATATCGGGATTCGTGTATATTTTACGCTTCCCGGGAGATTTTTGCGGAGGAAAACACCTCCGCGGTCTCCGTATATATGTTTTTTTGACTCGATGACGCACTTCGCAATCCAATGTGACTGTGCGTCTATAGTTAGCGCGGTTTCATCGGGGTTTTGCCGTAAAAGGCTTTCACGGAGGGCTTTTACGGCAAAAACAACCTTATTCTGCGTTTGCTTGGGGTCGGGAGAACATAAGATTCCCCGAATCGGGTGGAGCCCTGCCGCCGTCGGTCAGCGGTCGGTCCGGCTCAAAAATTAGCAGGAGGAAGGTTATATGAGAAAAACCACATGCAAAAAGCTGACGTGCCTCGGTCTGTCGCTTCTTATGTGTTCCGGTGTGTTTCCGTCGCTGATATCGGCGGCTGATACGACCGAAAAGACTGAGAAGTCGGCACTTCAGGAAATCAGCGAATCCTTCAAATTCATCTCCTACGCTGAGTATAAAGAAAAATACGCAGATGTGGCGAGAGGAACCGATACGGTTAAGATTTCTGCTGTCGATTACAAGGCTGACGAAACCGACGCGGACGTTAAGGTCGTATCCGACTATCAGGGCAAAAGCGGTAAGGCCCTCCAGATCCCCGACGCAGGTAAGGTAACCTGGGAATTCAACGTTCCCAAGGCAGGTATGTATGCGGTAGCAGTTGACTTCTGCTCCGTTACCGACAAGACCACCTCGATCGAACGTACCCTTTACATCAACGGTACGGTTCCGTGTTCCGAAGCAAGATACCTTCTCATGAAGAAGACCTGGCGGAACAACTACATTGACGGCCGTTTCGAAAAGGACTTCAACGGCAACGAACTCCGTCCTACCTCGTATGTTGACCACCAGTGGGGTACCTACGAGTTCATCGACTCCAACACCTATTACGCAAATCCCTTCGAGTTCTACTTCGAAAAGGGCGTGAACACCCTGTC
Source organism: Clostridia bacterium (assembly GCA_017472105.1). The sequence goes on from JAFUQY010000451.1 coordinate 2,978, forward strand.
TCTCGAAGCAGTCCGTGAAGACGTGGTAATCAGCGAAATCCGTATTTATCCGTACGAAGACAACATCTCCTACGAAGAATATGTGAGCGGCAAGTCTGAAGCTGCTGCTGAACCGATCCACATCCACGCAGAACTCCCCTCGGCTACATCCGACTACACTGTATATCCGATTTATGACCGTAAATCTCCTATCACAGAACCGCAGGATGCATCCAAGATCATGCTCAACACGATCGGTAGTGAAAAGTGGACCACGCCCGGTCAGTGGGTGGAATACGAATTTGAAGTAGCTTCCGCAGGCCTCTACGAAATCGTACTCCGTTACAGACAGAACGAACTTCCCGGTATGTACACCTCCAGAAAGATCTACATCGACGGGGAAATTCCGTTTGAAGAAGCAAACTACGCCAAGTTCAACTACGATACCGAATGGCAGGTCGAAGCCCTCAACAACGGCGCGGATACCTTCCAGTTCTACTTTGAACCCGGCGTTCATACCGTAAGACTTGAAGTTACCCTCGGTGAAATGGGTGACGTTGTACGTCAGGTTTCTGAAATCATGACCTCCGTCAACGACGACTACCTTGAAATCCTCAAGCTCACCGGTTCCAGCCCCGACTCTTACCGTGACTACGGTTTCGGCCGTGTTCTTCCGGACGTTGTTGAAGACCTCGTTCTCCAGCACCTCGCCCTCGAAGAAGTTATCGGTTATGTCGAAGGTATGGCAAACATCAAGTCCCAGAGCTCCGCAACGCTTGATACCATCTCCCGTCTCCTTCTCAAGATGGGTACCGATGAAGACGAAATCGCTCCGAACCTGACCGAACTCAAGTCTCAGGTTGGTACGCTCGGTGAATGGATCAACGACGTTAAGAAGCAGCCGATCGAAATCGACTATATCAACATCCAGCCCGCTTCCGCTGAAAAGCCGAAGGCAAACGCAAACTTCTTCAGCGCGCTGTGGTTTGAAATCAAGAGCTTCATCGCATCCTTCTTCACCGACTATAACTCCCTCGGCGGTTCCGGCGAAGTAGATGAAAATGCAAGCTCCATCGAAGTATGGTATACCGGTGGTCGTGACCAGGCTCAGATCATCCGTAACCTCATGGACAACGACTTCATGCCCACGACCGGCATCAACGCAAACCTTAAGCTCGTTGCCGGCGGTACTCTTCTCCCGTCCGTTCTCGCAGGCGTTGGTCCGGAAGTTGCACTTCCCGGTACCGGTGCTGACCCGATCCAGTACGCGATCCGTTCCGCAGTTCTTGCGCTGAACCCTGAAGCTTACGCCGATCAGGAAGGCGACGACGAAGAAACCAAGGCTTACAACGCGAAGATGCGCGAAGCACTCTCCACCTTCGACGATGTAACCTCCCGCTTCACCGAAGCTGCTATGATTCCGATCACGCTGTACGGCAAGACCTACGCGCTTCCCGACACGCAGACTTGGAACATGATGTTCTACCGTACCGACATCATTGCCGAACTCGGTATGGAAATCCCGGAAACCTGGGATGACCTCCTTGCAATGATCCCGGTTCTCCAGTTCAACAACATGGAAATCGGTATGTCTCAGGACTACCAGATGTATATGTACCAGATGGGCGAAGAACTCTGGGCAGACGATGGTATGAGAATCAACCTCGACTCCAACCTCTCCCTCGAATCCTTCGAAACCATGTGTAACATGTTCACTCAGTATTCTCTCCCCGTAACCTACGACTTCGCAAACCGTTTCAGAACCGGTGAAATGCCGATCTGCATCCAGCCTTACACTTCCTACAACAACATCATCATCTTCGCAACCGAAATCGCGGGTCTTTGGGACTTCGGTCCGATCCCGGGCTTCCTCAAGGACGATGGTACTGTTGACAACACCTCCATGTCCTCCGTTACCGCTCTCGTTATGATGGCAGGTACCGAAGACGTTGCAGCTGCATGGAAGTTCATGGACTGGTACACCGACTCCAAGTTCCAGGTTGACTACTCCAACGAACTCGTTGCACTCCTTGGTCCGGCTGCGAAGAACGCAACCGCAAACATGGAAGCTCTCGAAGAACTTCCGTGGACCTCTCACGAGTATGGTCAGCTCATGAAGCAGATGGATCACACCGAAGCCGTCGTTGCTTACCCGGGCTCCTACATCCTTGCTCGTTACACCAACTTCGCATTCCTCGATGCATACAACAACAACGCAGACCCGGTTGAATCGCTCCTTTCCTACATCAACACGATCAATAAGGAAATCACGAGAAAGAGAATCGAATTTGAACTCGAAACTCTTGAAATCGGTGAGACCCTCGCCTCCAAGCGTCTCGGTCAGGCTGCTGCCGCAATCGATGAACTTGACGATGCTACCAAGTCTTCTGCTCCCGTTGCAGCAGTTACCGCAGCAATCGCAAGCGAAAACATCGAAGAAATCAGAAACGCTGCTTCCGGTCTGAATACCTCCGATGCCGTTATGGCTGAAATCGCAGGCTACCTCACCGACGCTGCAAACGCTCTTGAATCGTATCTCAACTGATTTCCAGATTCATCTATTAAGAAAATCTAACAAAGGAGAGAGCACATGTCTAAAAATACTGAAAAGCAAGCCAAGACTCGCAAAGAGATGACAAAGGCGGAGTGGACATGGTTCCTTGTGAAGAGAAATAAGACGGCATATTTCATGATCGCACCGTTCATGATCCTGTTCTTCATCTTCACGATCATCCCCGTTGCTCTGTCTCTCGTGCTGAGCTTTACGTCGTTCAATATGCTTGAATGGCCGAAGTTCATCTTCATGGATAACTACATCACGCTGTTCCTGGACGACGACCTCTTCATTACCGCTCTGAAGAATACCTTCATCTTCGCAGCAGTAACCGGTCCGGCTTCCTACCTCATTTCCTACATCGTAGCATGGTTCATCAACGAGCTTCCTCCGAGAGTCCGTGCAATCGTAACCCTTATCTTCTACGCTCCGTCCATCGCCGGTAACGTATACCTTATCTGGGGTACTCTCTTCTCCGGTGACGCATACGGTTGGGTAAACGGTATCCTTCTTGATATGGGTATCATCGACACTCCGATCCTCTGGTTCCAGAATGCCGATTACGTTATGCCCCTTATCATCATGGTTGCGCTTTGGACCTCCCTCGGTACTTCGTTCCTTTCCTTCATCGCAGGTCTTCAGGGTATCAACAAGTCCCTCTTCGAAGCCGGTGCGATCGACGGCGTAAAGAACAGATGGCAGGAACTCTGGTATATCACCCTTCCTTCCATGAAGCCGCAGCTGATGTTCGGTGCGATCCTTTCCATCACCGGTTCCTTCGGTTTCGGTGGTATCGTAACTGCCCTCGCCGGCAACCCGTCCGTTGACTACGTTGCATACACTCTGACTCACCATCTGGAAGAATATCAGAACAACCGCTGGGAAGTTGGTTATGCTTCCGCGATTTCCTTCATTCTCTTCCTTATCATGATCGGATGTAACGTACTCATCTCGAAACTGATTTCTAAGTTGGGTGAATAATATGGCAAAGAAATTAAGAACAAGAAAACATGAGGTCGTCCTGAACCGATCCGTCGGCGGTGACGTGGGCATTACGATTGTGCTCACCATATTCGGTCTGTTCATGTTCCTTCCCATGTATTACACCGTAATTCAGGCTCTCAAGCCGATGAACGAACTCTTCTACTTCCCGCCTCGTTTCTACGTTATCCACCCGACCTTCGATAACTTCAAAGACCTGTTCAACCTGATGAGCGACTCCTGGGTTCCGTTCTCCCGTTACATCTTCAATACCGTCCTCATTTCCGTCGGCGGTACCTTCGGTAACCTCTGTCTCGCTTCCATCTGTGCATACGCTCTTGCGAAGATCGACTTCCCGGGTGCAAAGCAGTTCTTCTGGCTCATTCAGAAGTCCCTGATGTTTACCGCTACCGTTACCGGTATCGTTAACTTCATCACCCTTTCCATGCTCGGCTGGATTGACACTTACCTTGCAATCATCGTTCCCGCATGGTGTTCTACCCTCGGTCTCTATCTCATGAAGCAGTTCATGGAATCCAACGTTACCACCGAAGTTCTTGAATCCGCACGTCTCGACGGTGCGAGCGAACTTCGTACCTTCTGGTCGATCGCGATGCCGATGGTTAAGCCCGGTTGGCTTACCCTGATCGTGTACTCCTTCCAGGGACTTTGGAATGCCGGTGCTTCTACGTTCATCTATTCCGAACAGCTCAAGACCCTGAACTACGCAATCAGCCAGATCACCGCAGGCGGTATCGCCCGTTCCGGTGCGTCCGCAGCTGCTACCGTTGTCATGATGATCGTCCCGATCCTCGTATTCGTTGTATCGCAGTCGAACATCATCGAAACCATGGGTTCGAGCGGCATGAAGGACTAAGGAGGAAAACATGAAAAAATATTTTAAGATTCTCCTTATCGCTGTCGCTGTCGTAATGATGCTCCCCTCCATCGTTTCCGCTGCTACCCCGTATGCTACCTACACCTACTCCGCTCAGGGTCAGGTTCTTACCTCCCCCGCAGCGTATGTGCCGGATACCGTCGTTGACGCAAGCTACATGGGTCTCACCGGTACCATCGATGACCCCCGTGACCTGTTTGTAGGTCCCGATGAGAGAGTTTACATCGTTGACGCTGCATCCGCAAGCGTTAAGGTTCTCGACCGTTACTACAAGTTCTTATTTGAAATCAATTCCTTTACGAACGAACACGGTGTTCCGGACGTTTTCCTGAATCCCTCGGGCGTTTTCGTAAATGAAGAAAACATCTACGTCTGCGATACCGACAACAACCGTATCGTAATGTTCGACACGGAAGGCAACTACATCAAGATCATCGGCAAGCCCGAATCCAACCTCTTTGAAGAAGGCTCCATCTACAAGCCGGTAGCCTGCGCGGTTGACGACTACGGCCGTATCTTCGTCGTTTCCTCCACCACCTATCAGGGTATCATCGTTCTTAACGATGCCGGTGACTTCTTCGGTTTCATCGGTGCCCAGAAGGTTGCGATCTCTGCTCTCGAAATCCTCTGGAGAAACATCCAGACCGAAGAACAGCGCGCGCAGTCCGAAGAATACGTTTCTACCGAATTTAACAACATCACCATCGACAAGGACAACTTCATCTACGTTACTACGTCCTCCATCGCCGAAAGCGACCAGCAGGGTGCTATCAACTCCACGTCCAAGGCATCCGACTACGCTCCGGTCAAGAAGCTCAATGCTTCCGGTTCCGACGTTATGAAGCGTAACGGCTTCTATCCGCCGTCCGGTGAAGTCCGTATCACCAACGTTTCCACCGCCTCCATCACCGGTGCGTCCAAGATCATCGA
>JAFUQY010000452.1 GCA_017472105.1 Clostridia bacterium
GAGGTCTGGCATTCGCCGCAGCCGCCGTTCTTTACGCTCTTAACGAGGTCACGGGTAGCGAGGGTACGAATTCTCTTCATTGTAATGTTCTCCTTTGGGGAATGATAATTTAGCAGAATCATTATACCGCGAAACGCGCGCGTTGTCAATGGGTTTGGGGGAATTTTATTTCGCAGATGCCAATATCGCGTGATACGCAAGTTTTTCTCAGGTACGGCGTTATTGCGCTGCCGGCAAATTCATGCTATAATCAATCCGAAAGCAGGATCCGCTTATCACACCGAAAGGACGTAAACTATGAATCATATCGGACAGAAAATCAGAGAACTGCGTCGGAAAAACGATCTGACACAGGAAAAGATGGCGGAATTTCTGGGCATCACGTGTCAGTCCGTGTCGAAATGGGAAACGGACACAACATATCCCGATCTCGCCATGATTGTCCCTCTCGCAAGACTGCTGCACGTTACGACGGATGAGCTGCTCGGGATGGATGCCCCGGAAAACGACGAACGGAAGCGGTATTTTGATAGCGAATATGAGGAATTCTGGAAAAAGGACGACCATGAAGCCGATTATCGGATCGCACAGCAGGCAGCGTCGGAATACCCCGACGACCTTCGCTACCGGCACTGGCTCGGAACGGTGGAATACTATATCTGCTTCTCCCGCTCCGCTCACGATGAATTCATCGCCATGGCAGACAGCTCCATCCGCAACAATCTCATGGTGTGGGAGAACAGCAGCAGTGAGGATTTGCGGCGCGCTGCTCTCTGGAATGTGATCTGTGCTTACAAATACAGCGGACGGAGTGAAGAGGCAAAAAAATACGCGCAGCTTTATCCCGAAACCGATCCGGGACAGTCCGATCCCATGGAAATCTGTCTGGAGGGCGAGGAACTTCTGGCACATCTTCAGACAAAGTTTGCGGAAGTTCTGGATCTTCTCTGCGGTCAGCTCGGCAAGATGTGGACTTTCGGCGATCCGGCTGATCCGCATGTCCGTACCTGTGTCAACGTCGAAAAAGCCATCATTGAAACGGTTATCACAGACGGGAATTTTCTCCGGTTCAGCACCTATCTGGAAGGCATCCACGAAAAGCTGGCGAATATCGCGCTCTCGGACGGAGATCACGACACCGCTGTACGCGAGCTTGAAACAGCCATGCAGTACGCAAAGGACGCTTACACCGCGCGCACTTCCGGCAAACAGTTTTACACCTGCCCCATTCTGAATCACTGTGATTACGACTACACCGACAGCCGCCAGTTCACTCCCGACGAAGTGTATCTGAAGGAACGGCTGACGGAAAACGCCGGATACGATCCCATCCGCAATCGCGAAGACTTCAAAGCCCTGCTTCTGTAAAAACAAAAGGAACATCCCGCATTTTTTCTGCTGAGATGTTCCTTTTTTGTTTCAGTTTTGCTTCAATCCGTCACTTCGCTTCATCTTCAAGCGCAGTGGATGCCTTGACAGTCATGGTTCTGTCGTAGCATTCGAACATCCTGTCCATTTCAGCCTGATCGGGCTTCTTGGTGAACAGGCTGACGACGGGAACGACAACGAGTCCGACGACCATTGCGAGAACACCCGCGTTGATGGGAGAGGAGAAGAACGCGTTGATGAACGGCACGCCTGCGAAGGTGCAGATCATGTTGGCAATCATGATGCCCACGCCGGTGACGAAGCTGACCCACACGGACGCCTTGGTAACCTTCTTGGAGTAGAGGCTGATGAGGTAGGGCGCAAGGAACGCACCTGCAAGAGCACCCCAGGAGATACCCATGAGCTGCGCGATGAAGGTCACGCTGGACTTGGTCTGGATGATTGCGATGACAGCGGAGATCACGATGAAGAACACGAGAAGAACGCGGATGATGAGCATCTGGGTCTTCTGGGAGGTTTCCTTCTTTCTCATGGGCACGATCATGTCGAGGGTGAGCGTGGAGGAAGAAGTGAGAACGAGGGAGGACAGCGTGGACATGGACGCGGAAAGCACGAGCATGATGACAATGGCAACAATCACATCCGGCAGACCTTCGAGCATGGAGGGCACAATGGAGTCGTAAACGGGAGCGCCGGTGTTGGGATTGAAGACGATCTTGTCAGCGTAGAGTCTGCCGAAGCCGCCCATGAAGTAGCAGCCGCCGGCAACGACGATCGCGAAGAAGGTGGA
>JAFUQY010000051.1 GCA_017472105.1 Clostridia bacterium
ACTGCACCGACGAGCTGTGGGACTGCATCAAAGCGGTTGCCGGCGGTCAGGAGAGCAAAAACGAGCGCGGCGGGTATCGGGAAATCGCAATTTTCAAGGACGGAGTGACTTTATAATGTGCATCATTGACTGACACCCGCCTGCGGCTTTGACAGAACTTGACTTTTGGAAGAAATGAGGGCTATTATGAAAGATAAATTCAGCTGCCGGACTAAAAATGCGGTTCTTACCGTATGCGTACAGGACAGTACCGTGCATCTGACGGGAATGACTGCAAACGGCAGGGAACGGCTGACAGCGTCCTGTTTCCCGATGCCTGCGGAATATGAAAAAGACGGAGCGCGGATTCCATTCGCATGGGAATTCAGAACCGGAGAAGAGAAGCCGGACGGTTTCGTTCTGGTATTCTGCGATGCTGCTGCCGGGTGCGAATACCGCATGGAATGGACGGGCAGGAGAGATACCGCAGGTCCCGTTGAGGTTTCGGGCTCCGTAATCAACCGATCCGACGAAACAATCCGGATGATCCCGGGAATTGTTTTCTCAGCGGAAGCTGCGTTTGAAAATCCTCCGACTGCATGGCGATTCATGAAGGAGAGCGGTGTGGCGGAAGGTCTGAGATGGCACAACGATCCGAATGTCTGTTTCCCCGGAAGCGGGATTTACAAAGATGTCCTCACGGAAGGAATCACCGTAACGTCATGGACCACTACCCATCAGGATTTCAACAGCGGCGGGATGATTCCCATGATTTACTTCGACGGCGGTGAATACGGCGTTTACGGTGCATTTGAATGGAGCTCCTGCCGGATTCACGGAACCGGAACTGCCGGAGGAATCCGATTGACGGCTGATCTCGGCGAGAATTTTTCGACCCGGATTGTGCCCGGCGGCGATCTCATGATTCCACCGTTCTATTTCGGGGTGTATGACGGCGATATTGAGGACGGATCGAACGAATTCAAGCGGTGGTTCTTCCGCAGCAAAACACCGGAAAGCTTCCGCCGCAATCCTCAGGAGCCGCTGATTCAGTGCGATGAGCAGATTCATCCCGAAAAAGCGTCTGCCATGGGGATTCAGTCTGTGAAATGGGATTACGGATGGTGGGGAGAAAAACAGGATGTACCCGGCGTGCTCTGGAAAAACCATGAAGGATCATGGAAACTGAGAGCACCGGAATACATCCGTACCATTCAATCCCGCGGCTGTGAAACCATGGCGGACTATGGGGCATATCTGAAATCTCTTGGTCTGAACTTCACGGTATATGTCCTTCTGCACGATTCCAGAGTGGAGCTTGACGAAAACGACCAGCTGACCTCCGTCGGCGCAAACGGGCATCCGGAGTGGTTCTCCGACCGTCATGTCGGACCCGGAGCACTTGCGGATCTCGGAAATGCGGAATGCGCCGAATATTGCAGGCAGAAGCTGTACGAATTCTTCACAGAGAATAACGTAACCACATGGCGGTCGGATTTTGAACCGATTCCGCACCGTTCCGACAAGGAAAACCGACACGACGCGAACGGAACCGACGTGCAGTACTGGTGCTCACGCGCATTTTACGACATTGTGGACGATCTGATCCGGCGGATTCCCGGTTTCCGGTATGAATCCTGTTCCTCAGGCGGTTCCATGAAGGATTTTGCCACAATGCGGCGTGCCTCCATCTTCAATACCGATGACTCTGCCGATCACAGCAGTCTTCGCACAACCTTCTATGATTCTTCCTACTGTTTCCCGCCGGCACAGCTTCAGTTCCCATGCAACGGTGATACCTTCGCGCCGGAATGTACAGCCCACTATAACGGAGAGGGCGATCTTCACTACGGAATGCGTGCGCTGGTCATGGGCGGCATCATGTGCTCGAGCTGGTGCGGACCGAAAGACGGACAGTATCAGTACGGTCTGACGGAGATTTACGACGAATACTGCCATCTGCAGAACGAAAAAATCAAGCCCCTGATCCGGAATGCCAATCTGTACCACACACTGCCGCGCCCGGATTACATTCACTGGGACGGCATGCAGTACGGCTGTGACGGAATCCCGGAAAACGGCATCGGCGGCGCATTGTTCCTCTTCAAGCCGACGGATGCGGAAGGGAAGGAGAAGACGGTGAAAATCCGCGGACTGAATCCCCGTCTGACCTATTCGGTCGAGTTCTATGAACGCAGGGAACAGAGCTTTACGGCAACCGGACAGGAACTGATGGAAAACGGTCTCAGATGCGTGATTCCGGAGACGCCCGGCAGTGAGATTGTGTTCTTCGCAGTCCGGAACGACACCTGAAACCGGAACAGATTCCATCCGGCGGCGTGAACCGGATAAAAAAAGAACAGAGCAGACCATCACGGTCGTACTCTGAAGGACAGTTTTGCAGGAATATGGTATATCTCAAAAGAGGTATGCCGTATTCCTGCTTTTTTTCGTCCTTTTCAAGCGTCATTCCATGCAAGTGCGGTATCTGCGCCGAATGGTTTATTTGTTTTTATGATGCCAACTGTGCTTCAGCTTTTCAAGAAGCATCAGCAGGTCGGCTCTGTCCTCATCCCGCAGAGAAGAAAGCAGATCGCCCTCTCCCGCTTCTTCAAGTGTGCGGATTGTATCGCTCATTTCCCGAAGATTCCACAGAAGTCTGCCGTCACGGTCGAGTGCCAGGTATTGCATTTTCTTCTCTGACGGCTTTTTTCTCTCACCGTTTCCGTCGGGACGAGGCTTGCGGGGCGGAATGACACCCGTTTCTTTGTATTCTGCTCCTCTTTCGCACCCGACCTCGTCAAGATAGCAGTGACGACCGCAGCAGGGACATAAGTGTTTTAACATAATTAAATCTCCTTTTTCAAAAAGCGGACAGAACTTTTACGTCCCGCCCGCTGCTTGTTGATTTTTCTTATTGAATCAGATCTGCTTCAAGGTCAGCGATCATCGTATCAAGTGCCTGAATACCGCCGGTAGAGGTGTACCAAACGTTTGCATGCTGAATGAAGTAAACGATCTTACCGTCCTTGTAGCACTGCATTTCCTTTACGAGATCATTCTCGATAACTTCTCTTGCACCGAGAACACCTTCGTCGGCAGCACCGGTTGCAGTGCTTCTGTCAAGCACGAATATATACTCGGGCGCGATGCTGACAATGGTCTCCCAACCTGCATCGGTGCCGTGTGCGGGCTTTTCTTCGAGGACAACGCCTGCGCCCTTATCAATGCCGCCAAGCTCATTTACCATAAAGTTAAGCTGGCTGTCGGTCGCCATAACGCTGAGAGCGTTGTTGTTATACATGCAGAGGAGCACATCCTTGCCGTTCAAAACATTCTTGAGCGCATCAATTCTGCTCTGGAAGCCGTTGAACTTTGCATCAACTTCTGCGGTCTTGCCGAACATGGCTGCGATTGCAGTTGCATTTGCCTTGGTGCTCTCTACTACACCCTTTTCATAATCAACAGCGAGGTAAACAACGGGAGCGATCTTTTCAAGGTCTGCATACATGCTGCTGAGACGTCCGCCGATGAAGATAACATCGGGAGCACAAGCGGCAACCTGTTCCATGTCGGCAGTCTTAACAGAACCGAGGTTTGCAATCTTGCCGTTGGAATCATCGGGATTGTAATCGGTCAGATATTCGATGGTAACCTTTGCGCTGCCGACGATTCTGTCACCGAGACCGAGGGAGTCAAGGATGTCGAGGGCGGGCATATCGAGAACTGCAATTCTCTCGGGGTTGTAAGGAACTTCAATGTCAGTAAGTTCTTTGTTGGCGTTGAGAGCCTTGATGGTTACGGTTTCGGGTTCCTGGGTTTCGGGTTCACTGCTGCAGCCTGCAAGGGTGAATGCGGATGTTGCCAGCATAAGCACCGAAAGCGCGAGTGTGAGGAATTTTTTCATTGTTTTGTTCTCCTTTGAAGATGATTTTGGGTTTTATTATTATCTATTCAATAATAAACAGAAAGAGGTTTGTCGTGAATTCTGATAATTTCAAAGTCCACGTTGTAAATGTCGTGCAGGGTATCTTTATTGATAACCTCATCGACCGTTCCGAATTTTGCGATCTTTCCGTCTACGAAAGCGCAAATGTAATCGGAGTAGAACGCCGCATAATTGATCTCGTGAAGAACCAGTATAACGGTCTTTCCAAGCTCGTCGCAAAGTCTGCGGACGATGCGCATAAGATTGGAAGCGTGATAAATATCGAGGTTGTTTGTCGGCTCGTCGAGCAGAACATAGTCTGTGTCCTGCGCGATAACCATTGCGATGTACGC
>JAFUQY010000453.1 GCA_017472105.1 Clostridia bacterium
GAGGGCAAAAACGGATTTTTTCATATCAGAACCTGAAATACAGAAAGGGATTGTACGACCCGTCCACGAGATACGCCGTCGAGATCAGCAGTGCGCCGAGGCTCAGCACCGACGGAATCCACGTAACAGCCGGCTTCTTCTCCGTGAGAGTGCGCATGAGCTTTGCCGGATGCGGAGTCGATCCCACACACGCCGCAAGGAGCGTCAGGGCATAACTGCGGACGTAGTACACGGACACCGGATCGGCGGGCTTCGTCACGTTAAAAAGCATCTGCACCCTGTTCCACGCATCTGTGACACCGGATGAATCAAACAGAATGAAGCTGACCATAATCAGAAACAGCACCGGAATCCGCCGTAATGACACGGGAATCTTGCAGAGAAACGGCTGACACAGCTTCTCCAGCACCAGCAGGACGGCAAAATATACGCCCCACAGGACGAATGTCCACTCCGCACCGTGCCAGAACCCGGTCAGCAGCCACACCACACCCACGTTGACAATCCACCGGGAGAATTTCACACGGTTGCCGCCCATCGGGATGTACACGTAGTCGCGGAACCATGAGCCGAGGGAGATGTGCCACCGCCGCCAGAACTCCGCAATTCCCGCGGAAACATACGGATAATTGAAGTTTTCCGGGAAATCAAAGCCGAAGATATGCCCGAGCCCGATCGCCATGTCGGAGTAGCCGGAGAAATCGAAGTAAATTTGCAGGGACGCGCCGACGGCATATGCCCACATCCCGAGCATCGACTGCCCGAGGGACGACGTGAACTCTCCGAGCACGTTTGCAAGAAGCACTTTTTTCCCGAGCCCGACGGAAAACCGCAGAATCCCGCGCGAGAATCCGGTTATGGTGTGTTCCCGGTGATCCAGTGCATCGGCAACGTCGGAATAGCGCACGATCGGACCGGCGATGAGCTGAGGGAACAGGGAGACGTACAGCGCCAGCTTCAGCCAGCTCTTCTGCGGCTCACAGTCTCCGCGGTACACGTCGGCAGAATACCCAATGAGCTGGAACGTGTAGAACGAAATCCCGATCGGGAGCTTCAGACGGGGCACAGTCAGCGAGATTCCCGGGATCCGGTTCAGGTTTTCCGCGAAAAATCCCGCGTATTTGAACCAGAGCAGGGGTGCAATTGACAGAATCAGCGTCACGATCAGCCAGAGCTTCCGGTTCTGACGCATCAGGAGAGCACAGACATACGCCTGCGTACACGAAAACAGCATCAGGAGGATGAACACCGGCTCTCCTGCGGCGTAGAACAGCAGGGAAAACGCAAGCAGAACGGGATTTTTCGCCCGATCCGGCACGATGAAATACACCGCGAGCAGGACGGGCAGGAAGAAATACAGGAACGGCAGTCCCGAAAAGACCATCAGCCGACGACGCTCACCACAGAACCGACATCGGTGTAAACATCGGCGGCAGCTTCGGTCACGGCATTCATGATTGTGTCAACCTGCTCGGTACCGCCCATGACGAGAAGCACGTCGTCGTCCAGCGTCACGGAACGGACAGATTCCGCCGCAACACACACCCATTTCGCGGGATTGATCTGCTCATTCATGGCGTTCTGCAATTCCTTCGTGGAGGAACCGTCGGTGCGGAGCATCACCAGCGAATACGCGAACGAGCCGACCATGGATTCGGACAGAATGATGTCGTGGATCCCGGTCACATCGGTCAGCCCGGTGTTGTAGGTGACGGATTCGAGGTCATCCTTTGAGAGCACACGTGTCTCGGTCATCATCGGAACAGCGTCCGCGCACTTGCTGTACACATTCGCCGCGATGAAATTGACCGCATCATCCGCATTCTTCACCTCCGTCACCGGCTCAAACTGGGTCATCTCGCCGTCAATGCCGTTGGTGTCTCCGTTCATCATCGTGTTGTCACCGTCCGTCTCCACCATGCCGTCGCCGTTTGTGTCACCGAGTGTGCCGTCGGTTTCATTGCCGGTTTCATTGCTGCTGCCGTTCTGATCGCCGGGGAGAACATCATCCACAAAATCCTTGACTGTCTCGCCCATTTCATCCATCATGCCGTTCTGCGTATCGTTCGAGGTGTCATTGCCGGTTTCATTTGCATTGTTTTTGTCCCGTCCGCAGGAGGTAAGGAGCAGGGACAGCAGTAAAGTGATCGTCAGTATTTTTTTCATGTGCATTCAGTTCCTTTCGTTGGTTTCGGCGTTAGTATGCGCACATGAAATCGGATTATTCACAGGATTTTTCGGAAATGATATTGCAAGATCGCCGTTTTTGTGGTATGATAAAATGAATGAAAATTGAAATCCAAACTTTTGATATAAAGGAAGACATATGATTACCTACGAAATGATCCGGCATAACGAAGCCATCAACACCTACATCACCAAAGCCGACGAATCCCTTGTGGCTCTCGGTTATACCGAACACAGCTTTGCGCATGTAACAAAAGTAGCCGAGGTCGGAGGATACATCCTCGAAACACTCGGCCATTCGGCACATGATGTGGAGCTTGTGAAAATCGCGGGCTACCTCCACGACATCGGAAATCTCGTCAACCGCGTGGAGCATTCGCAGAGCGGCGCGGTGATGGCGTTCCGTATTCTTGACAAAATGGGCATGGATCCCGCCGACATCGCATACGTGGTCACCGCCATCGGCAATCACGACGAAGGTACTGGCACTCCCGTCAACGCCATCGCGGCAGCACTGTTCCTTGCGGACAAGTCCGACGTGCGCAGATCCCGCGTGAGAAACATCAAGCACACGGAATTCGACATCCATGACCGTGTCAACTACTCCGTAACCTCCTCCAAACTGGAGATCAACGAAGACAAAACGGAAATTTCTCTCAATCTGACCATCGACACGCAGTATTCCAGTGTAACGGAATATTTTGAAATTTTCCTGGAACGCATGATCCTCTGCCGGAAGGCGGCGGAAAAGCTCGGACTGCGGTTCGGTCTGTCCATCAACGGTCAGATTCTCATGTAATCACAGTAGGATTACGCCCAGCACGCCCGACAAAAGAATCAGCATCATCGGCGGCACCTTCCGTGTCAGGCACAGCGCAAAACTTCCGGCGAACAGGAGGATTGCTGTGACATTGACCCGGGCGGTGCCGATTTCGTTCAGGGAAGGGATCCCGAAAAACGTCAGCAGGGCAACGGTCACAAATGCGGAGAAAATCAGCGCGCAGACTGCCGGACGGATGGACGCGAGAACGCTGTCAAATGCAGTGCTCCGGCGGAATTTTTCAAACAGCACGGCAAGTACGGACATCATCACGCACGACGGCAGGATGCATCCGAGCGTTGCCAGTACCGCACCCGCGATTCCGCCGACGGTGTATCCGGTGAACGATGCGGCGTTGACGGCAATCGGGCCGGGCGTGATTTCGGAGATGGTAATCAGGTCGGCGAGCGCGTCGTATCCGATCCATCCGTGACGCACCACTGCGGTTTCCTCGATCAAAGGGAGAACTGCGTATCCTCCGCCGAAGCTGAGCGCGCCGATTTTGCAGAATTCGAGAAACAGAAGCAGGTAATCCATCTCACGCCTCCTTCTTTGCGGTGAACAGATGCACCAGAACGCCGATGAGACCCGCGCCGAGGATCACGTACACTGAGCTGACTCCGGTGAAGACGGCGAGAAACAAGGCAAGCGCAAAAATCACGATCCGCATGAACCCTCCCGCGAGGGCTTTTTTTGTCAGAACCAGCGCCGTATCCAAGAGTACCGCCGCAACGCCCGCCTGCATCCCGGTCATCAGCTTTCCGACGGTTTGGTTTTCGCTCATTCCGCTGTACACGGCGGCAATGGCGGACATGATGACGAGCGGCGGCAGAACTGTTCCGATGACGGACAGCGCGGCTCCGGGCAAACCACCCAGACGGTATCCCACCAGAATCGACGCGTTTACGGCGGCGGCACCGGGACAGGACTGCGCCAGCGTGGTGATATCGAGCATGTCCTCTTCCGTCAGCCAGCCGAGCTTGACAACGTAAATCCGCCGCATGACGGAAATGATGACAAATCCGCCGCCGATCGTGGATGCGGACAGGGCAAGGGATCGCAGAAACAGCGTCAGATACAGGTGTTTTTTCATTTTGTCTCCCAATCAATTGTACTGTTTACATTATACACCTTGCAGAATGATATGTAAAATGATATAATTTTATCATTACAATAAGGAATCGCTTATAAGGAGACACCATGACGATACGACACATTAAAATTTTCGAAGCTGTCTGCGAATGCGGATGCAATATGACCAAGGCGGCGGAATGCCTGCACATGACCCAACCCGCGGTGAGCCTCGCCGTGAGTGAACTGGAATCGTACTACGGCGTGAAGCTGTTCGACCGGATTGCACGGCGGCTGTACCTCAGTGACGCCGGACGGACATTCCGGGAATACGCAAAAACCATCACGCTCACGTTCGACGACATGGAAAAGACCGTCCGCGACTGGGATGCGCGTGGAATCATCCGCGTGGGCGCGAGTATCTCCATCGGCTCTATGCTTCTGCCGGGGTATGTAAAATCGTTCCGCGAGACCCATCCCGATACGACGGTGAAGGTGAAAATCAATCGTTCCGACCGGCTGGAGCAGGCGCTTTCCGACAACTCCATCGACTTTGCGCTGATCGAAGGCGTGGTGCATGATCCCGCGCTCGTCTGCGAGGACTACATGGAAGACCGCCTCGCCGTGATTGTGTCGCCGGAAACCTGTGCAAACGGAAGTGTCCTTGAGGTGAGTGAATTTTCCGCAATGCCGTTCCTTCTGCGCGAGCACGGATCCGGTACGCGTGAGATTTTCGAAGCGGCAATGCAGGCGAAATCCATCCCTCTGCCCGAACCCCTGTGGGAAAGTCTCAGCACGGCGGCACTCATGAACGCGGCGGAAGCGGGAATCGGGGCGGCTGTGGTTCCGTGGCGGATGGCGGCAGAGCGGATTGCATCGGGGACGGTTTCCGAGGTGTTTGCGCAGGGAATCGACTTCAGCCGGAAATACAAAATCGTGTATCACCGGGACAAAAAGCTGACCGGCGCGGCACTGGACTTCCTCGAGCTGTGCAGAACTGCCGAAAGCCGTGAAAATCCGGAGGAAAACGCGGAACCCTATTGAAAGTACCGTGCGGATGTGGTATAATATTATGATACGAATAAAATCCCCGAAAGGATGAGAATACAATGCCCAGAGAAAACAGCATTATCAAAAGAGCAATTTCGGCAGACGGCGGCATCCGCGTGATTTTCTGCGACAGCACCGCAATCGTACGCCGTGCCTGCGAAATTCATCATACATCGAAAACCATGACCGCCGTTCTCGGACGCGCGCTGACTGCAACCTCCCTCATGGCGAGCCTTCTCAAGGATATGGACAACACCCTGACCCTCCAGCTCCGCGGCAACGGCCCGTGCGGCACCGTGGTCTGCGTCGGCGACTACAAGGGAAACGTGCGCGGCTATGCGGATGACATGACTGTGGAACTCCCGCCCAATGCACTCGGCAAGCTCGACGTCGGCGGTGCGGTCGGACGCGGCTCCCTCTACGTCATCAAGGACATGGGAATGAACGAGCCCTACATCGGCGTGTCTCCCATCGTCACCGGCGAAATTGCGGAGGACATCACCGAATACTTTGCAAACAGCGAACAGACTCCCACCGTATGCGCGCTCGGCGTCCGTGTGGATACCGACAACATGTGCTTCGCGGCGGGCGGCTATCTGATCCAGCTCATGCCCGGTTATCAGGATTCCGACGTTGACCGGCTCGAGACCAACGTGAACATGGCGGGTTCCATTTCCAAGCTCATCGCGGACGGTATGGACGGGGACGAGATCATCGCGCACCTGTTCGACGGCATCGAGTATCAGATGTTTGATGAGTTCGACATCGGCTATCGCTGCAACTGCGAACGCGAACGCTACCTCAAGGCTCTCGTGTCCCTGAATGAAAAGGACATGCAGGAGCTCCGTGATGCGAAGGAACCCGTGGAAACCTGCTGCCGTTTCTGCGGAACCAAATTCACCTTTGAGCTTGACGAAATCGACGAAGCAAGAAACGCTGCAAGGAAAGCGGCAGAGAACGACGGGGAATAATAACCGAACAATCCCCATAAAATAAGGAGAAACCTATGATTTTGATTGAACGCACCTCCGTCATGAATCTGGAGAACGCCATCCGCGGCATGCGCAACCCCATGAACGCGTGGGATCGTATCGACAGCCATTATGACTGCGACGGCAACTATATTCTGGGCGAAAACGATCTGACACGTGCGTCCAGTCTGGCAAAAGCCGGCTCCGACCACCGCAAGTACATGCGCATGATCTTCGTTTCCGTCGACGTGACCGCACCCCTGTACTGGTGGAAGGAATACGACACCTACAAGGTCGGCACCGTCGCCAATTCCTGCTCCACGATGCACAAGATTCACGCCAAGGCATTCGGACGCGAGGATTTTTCCTGTGACCGCATGTCCGACAAGGCTCTCGCATGTCTCGACAATATCATCGAAGTGCTTGAAGAGCAGCGTCAGGCATATCTTGAAACCAAGGACACCGCATACTGGCACGACATGATCCAGCTTCTGCCGTCGTCCTACAACCAGATGCGCACCTGCACGCTCAATTACGAAAACCTCATCAATATTTATTATGCCCGCCGGAACCACAAGCTCCCTGAATGGCACAGATACTGCGACTGGATCGAGTCCCTGCCGTACGCGAAGGAGCTGATTACGGGGATCCGCGGTGAATAAGTCAGGAGTTAACATGACCGAAACCCTCAGCCCGGAAAAGAGAACGCAGATCGGCAGAAACGCGGGAATCGTCGGCATCGGCGTGAATCTGGCACTGTTCGGATTCAAGCTGGCGGCGGGACTTCTCTCGGGAAGCGTATCCATCATCGCCGACGCCGTGAACAACCTGACCGACGCGGGATCGTCCATTCTCGTCATGCTCGGGTACATCATTGCGGCAAAACCGGCGGATAAGGAACATCCCTACGGTCACGCACGGATGGAATATCTCTGCGGGCTGTTCATTTCCATCATCGTCACCTTCCTTGGCTTTGAACTGTTCCGATCTTCAGCGGAGTCCCTTCTGAACACTGCTGAGGCGGCGGAATACAGTCCTCTCGCGATTGTCATCATGGCAGCAGCCGTCATCGCAAAGTTCGGTCTGGCGCTGTACTACCGGCTGACGGCGAAGAAAATCCACTCCGATTCCCTGAAAGCATCCGCAGCTGACAGCATCTGTGACGTCTGCGCGACGACAGCGGTTCTGATCGGCATTGCACTGACGCCCGTTCTCGGACCGAAAACCGACGGCGTCATCGGCTGCATCATCGCCGTTTACATTTTTATCATGGGCGTGAAGCTCATCATCGATTCGTCCAACACCCTGCTCGGTCAGGCACCGGACGTGGAGCTGGTGAAAAGCATCGTCGGCAAGCTCAAGTCCTACAACGGCGTGCTCGGCATCCACGATCTGGTCATCCACAGCTACGGCGTCGATCAGTGCTTCGCATCGGTGCACGTTGAGGTTGACGCGGAAAAAGACGTCCTCGAGAGCCACGACATGATCGACCGGATCGAGGTTGACATCCGGGAGCAGATGGGGATTGCGCTGGTTGTGCATCTTGACCCGATCACTGTCAACGACCGCCGCGTGGATGAGCTGCACCTTGCGGTTCACGAAATCATCGACGGACTTGCGGCGCAGTATTCCTCACCCATTTCCATGCACGATTTCCGCACCGTCTTCGGCAAAACGCACACCAATATCATCTTCGACCTCGCCGTGACCTCGGAATTCCCGCTTGCGAACAACGAGCTGGTCAACACCATCCGCGGAGAAATCGCACAGAAAATCGGCACGGACTACAACGTGGTCATCACCATCGACCGGGACTTCATGACAACAAGATATTAACAGAAAAAGCACATTGCATCACGATGAATGATACGATGTGCTTTCTTTTTGTCGTTATACGGGCTGTGCCGCGAGGATTTTTGCCGCTTCGTCGAGGATGATCGCCTTCTCGGAGAAGGGAATCTTTTCACCGGCGACGATCTGGTAAGTTTCGTGACCCTTTCCGGCGAAGAGAACGATGTCGCCCTCATCCGCAATCCGCACGGTAAAGCGAACCGCTTCTTCACGGTCGGTGATGGTCGTGTAGGGTCTGGACTTGTCGAAATATGTGAGAACATCCTCGATGATGACATCCGGGTCCTCGTTGTCCGGGTTGTCCGAGGTGATGACGGTGAAATCCGCCAGTCTGCCGGACGCTTCCGCGAGCTCCTTCCTACGGATCTGGGTTCTGCCGCCGATGCATCCGAAGACGCAGATGAGCCGCCGCGGGTTATAGGCACGGAGTACCTCGAGCGCGTGGGTAAGGCTGAATCCGTTGTGCGCATAATCGATGATGAAGGTCACGCCGGAGAGGGCATCGACGATTTCAAACCGGCCGTTGATCGAAATCGTGCGGAGCGCATCGGATGCCTGACGGACGCTGAGCCCGCAGAGGGAACATACCGCAATCGCTTCGAGTCCGTTGTACACGCTGAATTCTCCGGGCGTGCGCATCCGGATTCCGGTTTTTACACCGGCGAAGTCCACGTCGAAATCGATGCCGAGGGATGTGCTGTCGCGGTAGGGACGTATGTCGGATGCCTTGAAATCCGCGTCGTTTGCGATGGAACAGCTCACGAGATTGGCACCGGAGCCGTCGATCATGTAAGCGTGATTCGCGTCGTCGAGGTTGTAAACGATGTTCTTCGCACCGTACCGCGTGAACAGCTTGCGTTTGGCATCGCGGTATTCGTCGAAGGAGTCATGTTCTCCCGCGCCGATGTGGTCTTCCGACAGATTGGTGTAAACCACCGTCTCAAACGTCAGTCCGCAGACACGGTAGTTGTTCAGCGCCTGCGAGGACACTTCCATCACACAGTGCGTCACGCCGGATTCCACCATCAAGGCGAAATACCGGTGCAGCTCGCGGCTCTCGGGCGTGGTGTTGACGGTTTCGTAGTGTTTGTCCCCGATGCGGATGCCGTTTGAGCCGATGTAGGCGCAGGGAATGCCGCAGGAGCACAGGATTTCGCGGATGAGAATGGCGGTGGTCGTCTTTCCCTTGGTGCCGGTCAGCCCGATCAGAGTCAGTTTGTCTGCCGGACTGCCGTAGAACCGTGCGGACAGATGTGCCAGCGATTCTCTCGCGTGGGAAACCACAATCTGCACAGCGTCATCCGGCAGATCGAGTTCACGCTCCACGACGAACGCACGGCAGCCCGCTTCATAAACGGCAGGAGCGAAATCGTGACCGTCCATGCGCGCACCGGGCATGCAGAAGAACAGTGTTTCCGGGGACTTTGCACGCCGGGAGTCGTATTCGATTGCATCAACGGCAATACCGGAGGGATCACCGATGACACGGCAGGGATAGTCCGCCAGAAGGGTATTGAGTTTGATAGACATAATGATCTCCGATTACGAAAAACTTGCGGGAAGTCCAACGGTTTCGTGACCCATGAGCCTGATAGAGCACGCGGCGAGGGCCAGAAGGGAATCCACAAACCGCTCGTCGTCAATCTGCTCGCCGAGGAGGGAGAGCTCCGTGCATCCGAGAATCGCACAGTCACATCCCGCTTCAAACATGGGATCTGACACCTTGTAGAGCTCTTCCGGGGAGGGAATCACGCCCTGCTTGACACTGCCGTAGATGATATCCATCAGCTTAGCCTTGCCGTTACCGTCGGGGATCATCCAACCGAGACCGAGCCGTTCCAGTTCTCGCTGATAGGAACCGGACAGAATCGTGCCCTCCGTAGCGAGAATCGCCGCTTTGCGGAAGCCGCATTTCTGAATATGTGCCGCCGTTTCCGAGATGATGCTCGGCATGGGAACACTGACGGATTTCTGCACTTCCTCAAGGAAGTAGTGCGCAGTATTGCACGGAATCACGATTGCGGTAGCACCGTAAACCTCGAGGGACTGCGCATCCGCGATCATGGCGGGGAGGGGCGACTTGTCACTCCGTCCGACAATGAAATCCGTCCGGTCGGGTGTGGAGGCGCGGCTGGATAAAATAATATCGATGTGATCCTGATCGCTGGCGGCTTTGGTGTGTCGCGTAATCAGTTCGTAGAAATACGCACTTGCCATAGGTCCGAGACCGCCGATGATGCCGAGAAGCTGACGTTTTTTCTCTTCCATGTGTTATATCCTGTAAATATTACCGCTGGGGCTTGGGACAGTAAATCTTGTATTTTTTCTTCTGACGGCGGAGCTGTTCGAGAACGCAGATCGTCCGCAGGGGATTGAATTTCATATCGTGGGGATACCAGACGGAGGAGGATTCCTTGCCCGCCTTTGCGAGTTCCTTCGCGCGGTTGACCAGTTCGATGTCGTCCGTGTACTCGTATGCGGTGGACTTCGGGATATGGTGCCAGAAAACGGCATTTTCCACGCGTTCGCAGTCATCTCCGTCGGATTCGTACACTTCCGCAGCCATTCTTGCGAGATTCATGCCGGCAGCGGTGCAGTAGAAATTGCTTCTGCCCTGTCTGAGGTTGATTTCAAATACGCGGTAGTCGTCCTTCGTGCCCTTGCGGAGCTTGATATCGAAGTTTGAATAACCGGTATAACCGATATCTTCCAGCAGAGCCTTGATGTTTTCGCAGAGGGGCAGGGAAGAGATGGGTTCAGTGATGATGGCGGCATGGTTTCCGAGGCCCTTCGGCGTGTGTTCCTCCAGCATGGTGTGACCGAGACACATTGCGCGGACCTTGCCCTTCGCATCGGAGAAGCAGGTGAATACGCGCATCTGGGAGTCGCCGCCGTCGATGAATTCCTGAAGAATCATCTTGTCGGGATAGCCGGCATCGTAGATCTGATTGATGATCTTTTCCGCTTCCTCGGGAGTTTTTGCGACATAGACCTTTTTCATGCCGTCGAACTCATGCTTCCAGTAATCGGCGCTGGAAGAGGGCTTGACGATGATGGGGTATTCAAATCCCAGCTTTTCGGGAGCGAGATCGGATACCGGCGCCTTTTTCGTGAGGATTACGGTTTCGGGATAGGGAATGTTGAATTTATCGCAGGTTTCGTAGAATTCCGCCTTTTTGGCAACGGTGGTCAGCATTTCTGCGGGCGGATAGGGGATGATGTAGTCGGACAGCTCCGCGCGGTTGCGGATGATCATTGCCGCGTAGTCGTCGGTGCATGCAAAGAGAAGGAGCTTGTCTCCGATGTGCGCGTCGGCGAAGCGGTGGAGGGTGTCCAGCATCACTTCGTCCTTGTCCATATCGGGAATGCTCTTGAATTCAATGAGTTTGGAATATTTGGTCGCAGAGATTGCGTAACGTCCGAAGGCGTAGGATCTGACGCCGTACTGTTCGTGGAACGCGCGCGCCATGTTATAGCAATTGAGGTCCGCGCCCAGAATTACGGGAGTGATTTGCTTTTCCATGATGGTCCTCCGATGGTGATTTTATATGAAATCTGTGGTTTCGGTTCAGCCGATGAACTGCTTGTGCCAGGTCAGGAAGGTGTAAGCCGTCCAGATTTTTCTCTGATTGTTCGCCGTGCCGTTCTTGTGGGCATCGAGAAGTCCGAGGAGTGCGGTCTGATTGAAATATTCCGCTGCGACATCGGACGCGAATGCTTCCCGGACAATGCCGTAATACTTGTCTTCGCGGAGCCACTGACGGATCGGAACGGGGAATCCCTTCTTCGGACGGTGTGCCCATTCGTCAGGGAGCGTCTTGTTGGCAGCCGTGCGGAGAACAGCCTTGGTGTCGCTGCCGTCGATCTTGTAGGAAGCCGGGAGCATCTGCGCCTCCGCCATCACTTCCTTGTCGAGATAGGGAACGCGAAGCTCGAGCGAATGTGCCATCGACATTTTGTCCGCCTTGAGCAGAATATCGCCGGGCAGCCACAGATTCATGTCGAGGTACTGCTTCTTTTCCAGCTCCGACAGACCCTTCACGCGGTCGTAAATGGGACGGGTGATGTCGTGTACGGCGGGGCCTTTTTTATACTTCTCATTCAGAATCGCCAGAGCCTCGTTTTCGGGGAATACCAGCGCCTGACCGATGAAGTAATCCTCCGGCACGCCGCTGTTCTTGATGATGAAGTCGTGACCCTTGAAATAGGGCAGTCTCTTGGCAACTCCCGCGGCACCGCGTCTGAGGAAACCGGGGATTTTCTTGTATTTTGCTGCCAGTCCGCGTTCATCGTACCATTCGTAGCCCGCCCAGATTTCGTCCGCACCTTCGCCGGAGAGCACAACGGTGACATGTTCCGCCGCCAGCTTGGAGAGGAAGTACAGCGGCACGGAGGACGGATTGGACTGCGGCTCGTCCATGTGGTACTGGATGGCTGCAAACGCGTCAAAGCATTCCTCGGCAGTCAGATGCTTGAGGAAATTCTGCACGCCGAGACGTTCGGAAAGCTCCTTCGCTTCGCTGGTCTCGTCGAATTTTTCGTAATTGAAGCCCACGGAGAAGGTGTCGTTGGGCATGAGGGTCGCAGTGATGTAGGAGGACTCCACGCCGCCGGACAGGAAGGAGCCGACCTTCACGTCGCTGATGCGGTGAGCGGCAACGGATTCGTGCACACGCGCGTCAATCTGATCCGCCGCTTCCTGATAGGAGAGGGAAGTCTTCTTCGAGAAATCCACGTCCCAGTAGCGGGTCTTCGTGAGTTTTCCGTTTTCCCATGTGAACCAGTGCGCCTGCGGGAGCTTGAAGGTATTCCTGAAGAAGGTCTCTTCCATCGACGAATACTGGAAGGTCAGGTAGGGACGGAGCGCGTTTTCGTTCACTTCCGGCTTGAATTCGGGATGCTCAAGGAAGGATTTGATCTCCGAGCCGAAAATCAGGTGACCGCTTGGCGTAATCGTGTAGTAGAACGGCTTGATGCCGAAGGGATCGCGAGCACCGTAAAGGGTGTTTTTCTTCGTGTCGCAGATGACGAACGCGAACATGCCGCGGAGTTTCGATGCAAGATCGGTGCCCCATTCCTCATAGCCGTGGATGAGGGGTTCAGTGTCGCATCTGGTTTTGAACACGTGTCCCTTTGCGATCAGCTCGTCGCGGAGCTGCATGAAGTTGTAGACCTCGCCGTTGTACACGATGACAACACTGCCGTCTTCGTTGTACATGGGCTGGGAGCCGTCGGATAAGTCGATGATGGAAAGTCTGCGGAAGCCGAGCGTCACAGCGGTCGCGTCATTTTCTCCGCTCAGATGGAATCCGCCGGAGTCGGGACCGCGATGGATGATCCGGTTCGCCATTGCTTCGATAACCTGCTGACGCCGGTCGATGATGCCGGTAAAGCCGATAAAGCCGCACATATGATAAAGTCCTTTCGGATGATACTCAAAACTGTTTCATTATATTATATCACAAATTTTTCCGTAAATAAATATATAATGTAAGAATTTTTCAGATTCCGTATGTTTTCCTGCCTGTGTAACCTGCCCGATAACGCAAAAAAACGGACGCAAAACTTGTTGCATCCGCTTGATTTTTACAGTTCAATCCAATACCGCCGGATTGCGGTGCCGTCTTCGATGACCTCGTTTTCCAGCACACCGCCGTTTTTCTCAATGGATCTTGCCGAGCCGCTGTTGTCCGCATTGCAGCACATCAGCACCCGCGTGATTCCGAGCTTCCGGCATTCTTCCAGCGCCAGTGCGATCATTGCCGTGGCATAGACCTTCTTCCGTTCGCTTGGTCTGACGCCGTCTCCGATGTGACCGCCGGAGAAGAGCAGGGATTCGCTCAGAGTATGCCGGATATTCACCGCACCGACGAAGCGGTTGGTCTCCGTTTCCAGTCCGAAGAACGTGGAGTCGGGAACCATGCCGTCCTTCGGTTCACTCAGCTCGAGCTCGGCGAGGTAGTGACCGAAATTCCGATAATCGTTTTTCCGGATGGAGTAGGGAATGATCTTCTCGCCCGACGCCGTCCATTCGTCCATCATGTCATTGAGCTGATCCCGGTAGTCCTCCGTCAGTTTAACGAGCTTCAGCATTCTTCCCATTCCTCCCGCAGAATTGCGTAAACGTACTCGTCATGCCCGTTCGGACGAACCTTGCGGAATACGGCTTCGCGGGTCATGCCGATTTTCTCCATCACGCGCCATGAGCCGTAGTTTTCGGCGTCGCACCGTGCGAAAATGCGGTTGAAATCGGAATGTTCGAAAACATGGTCAATCATTGCCAGTGCCGCTTCAGCCGCGTAGCCCTTCTTCCAGTGCGCCTTCGCAAGAACCCAGCCAAGCTCGACGCCGCCTTCCTCAATGCAGAAATCGCACGCGCCGATCAGCTCGCCCGATTCTTTCAGAATGATTCCGAATTCATGGTCCTTCTGCGGCCAAAGTGCCCACATCCGTTCGCAGTCCAGAAGGTAATTCTCCGTTTCGCGCAGTGTTTTGAAACCGCCGAAAAACATGTGCTGAGTCACTTCGGGATCCCCAGCGAATTTGTGCGCCGCCTGTGCATCATAAGCCGTGACAGGACGAAGAATCAGCCGCTCGGTTTCAAGAATGAGCTTCCGGGGATGCTTCCGTCTCTCCCATTCTTTCCGGATCAGGGAATTGACTGCGATATTGTGATACTTTCCGTTGAAGAGCTGACAGTCAGGAAGATTCCAGCCGGAACGCTCAATCCCCTCGAACGTAAACCCGGATTTGCGTGCAACTCTGCCGGACGCCGGATTCATAACCGCATGACGGATCACGAGCCGGTTTGCGCCGACCTCGGTGAAGAGATAGTCCGAGACGGCGCATACTGCCTCCGTCATCAGACCCATTTTCCACCAGCTTTTTCCCATGCAGTATCCAAATTCCATGAGTTCGTTCCGGTCGGACTGACGTACAATCGAAACATTCCCGATCGGCACGCCGTCCAGTGTCATAACCCAGTTGTAGTACGCCGGATTATCGTAATTTGTGACCCAGTTTTCGAGCAGTGTGCGCGTTTCTGTGGCGGATTTGTGCGGCTGCCACGTGAGAAACCGGGTTACCTCCGCATCCGTTGCCCAGTTATCATACATCGCCTGCGCGTCGTCAGCGGTGAACTGCCGCAGAACCAGACGCTCTGTCTGAATTGTCTTCGTACCCTTGTGATTCAGCATGATTGACCTTCTTTCCGGATTTTATCTCTCTTTTGATGTATTATAACATA
>JAFUQY010000454.1 GCA_017472105.1 Clostridia bacterium
CCGGGATTCTCCGCTTCCATTGCGGTGTGAAGCCGTGCGGCAAGGGCGAGATTGTCCTCCCAGCCGGTGTGTCCCGATCCGCCGTGATCCGTTCCGACGACGAACATCATCTGCGCGAGATTTCCGCTCTCCATGGCGAGGTATGTACCGTCGTTCGCCATCACGGAGTCGCGGTGCACGTCAATGATGTACCGGATCGACGGATGCTCCTTCAGCTGTGCGCGGATTTCAAGCGACGCATTGTAGTACGCCATGGTGAAGTCCTCTTCGTCAAAGCGCGTCCGGGAATGGATGACGCCGATGCCCGCTTCTTCAAGGATTTCTGCAATCACGGAGGCGGTGCGGATCACGTTTTCGCTGTCGTCCGATGTCCGGTATCCGGTTTCTGCATGCTCCGCGTAGGACTCCGTCGCGTGGGTTGAGAGAATCAGCACGACGGGTTCGTCCGGTGAAAGTCCGGCAAGCGGCGGTATTGCACGTTCGCGCGTGAGAAGTGCGTTCACATCCGGTGTGTACGGCGTCTCGTTCGTGATCGTCAGCGGATTCGGTTCGCGTTCCGGGGCGGCGTCTTCCGTCTCGGGCGGTCTGAGCGGATTCAGCGCGGCGTCGGGGCTGTCTGCGGCGGTGGATTTCCGGTTCTCCGGGATGACCGCGGTGCAGTGAACCTCGCCTGCCGAGAGCGCTGTGAGAAGTGCCGTCGGGATGCTGTCCGATGCAAATGCGATCGCTGCGGCGGCATGTCCTGCACAGATTCCGGCTGTGATGACGGTCACGCCGAGCAGAAATACGGTGACGATGCGCCGCAGAATCTTCGTGACCGGGATGCGCGTGACTTCATCCTCCGGTTCGATGACGACGGTTTCGGGAATCGGTCCGGTATATGGCTCATCCCTCGGCGGGAGAGAAAATTCAATGGTCGGTGCGTCGTCCGGATACGGGATCAATGCAGTGATTTCGTTCTGTTCCATGACGTCCTCCTTTCGGCATACCGTACCATATGCGCCGCGCGGCAGATTTATGACACATCCGGCGGAAATTTCCGGACGGCGGGGATTTCCCGTCAGTGAAACAGCGCGCGCAGAATGCCCCATGCGATGACGCGGGCGTAGGTTTCAGCAATGCGGTCGCAGTCTGCGGGAGTCACGAGCATGCGCCCCGATTCAATCACGGTGGGAACACCGACGGAGATGACCGGGATGCCCATGGTTTCGCGGCAGATGATGCCGGAGACTGCGCTGTCCGTTCCCGAGCCGGGAGAGGTACCCTGATCGGTGATTTGTATGACCGTACCGAGACTGTCCTCAGACGCCGCGGCAAGTGCGTCCACGGTGATGATGCAGTCGGCGTGCACGGTGCCGGCAAGAGCTTTCACGATATCGGCGGTGTCCAGTCCGGTTGAAGCCGGGATTCCGGGGGATACGGGAAAGAGGGCAGGGGATGTGTCCGGCGACGGCGTGAGCTTTCCGATACACCGCGGACCGGGAGAATCCGGCGTGACTGCGGGGTTTCCGATTCCGGCGGCGAGGATGCGTCCGTGCGGCTCAAACTGCTTCAGAATCTGTCCGAGCGCGTCTCCGGCACGTTTCTGGGATGCGGCATCCGGCAGCTCTCCCGTACGGATTGTGACGCAGGATGAGATGTCCGTGCGGTGCGTGACGACGTCAAATCCGTGGACGGATGAGCGCTCCGGGCGGGTGTGCGGGAGACGGTTTTCGCCTTCGCTGATGAGTGTTCGGCGGGTGTAGATCATGCTTTCGGCTCCGATTTCTGCCGTCAGGCGGCGTGATTGCCTTATTTTTGCCCGCGCGGACTCCGCGTCAAGCGAAAAACAGTGATTTTTAGTGTAAATTTTGCACAAAAAATACATTTGTAATTGTGCATGTGGATGAAACTTGACAGCACTGCAAATAAAGATGTTGATTATTTGAGATGAAAGTGTTATAATATGGTGAGTACAAATAACCCGTATTTTCAATACGCTTTATTCAAGAAAGCACGCAGGAGGATTAACTGAATCATGAAAAAGGTGATAGCCCTTATTCTTGCCGCAACCATGCTCGCAGCGACTGCTGTCGGCTGTACTACACTGGAAAAAGATGCAACCGGTGAAGACTACGACAAGGGTGCCATTATCGACATGTATCTCACTACCGAGATCTACAACTTTGACCCGCAGGTCAGCGTAACCGACGATGCTATGCTCAAGATTCTCAGCCTTTGCTACGAAGGTCTTACCAGAATCAACGAGGACGGCAAGTGGGAACCCGCGCTGATGAAGAAGTACAAGATCGACCAGGACGACGAAGAAGCCTTCAGAATCCTTGTTGAACTCAACAGCACCAAGTGGAGCGACGGCCGTACCGTTCAGGCAGCGGACATCGTTTACGCATGGAAGCGCATCCTTGAACCCGACCAGACCAACGAAGCTGCATCCCTTCTCTTTGACATCAAGAACGCACGCGACGTAAAGCTCGGTGACGCTACCATCGACGACCTCGGCATCGCTGCGGTTGATACCTATACCATCGAAATCGAATTCGAACAGAAGATCGATCTGGACCAGTTCTTCGAAAACTGCTCCTCCATCGCTCTTGTTCCCGTTCGTGAAGACGTAATCACCCGTTACGACGGCGGCGTATGGGCTCAGAAGTCCACCACTGTCGTTACCAACGGTCCCTTCTGCCCGAAGGAAATCGTTTACGGCAACACTCTCCGTCTGGAACGTTCCGCTTACTACTATCTGAACGAAGAAAAGGAAGAAATTCTGGACAAGTACGTTATTCCTTACAGACTTCTCACCAAGTATGACACCGGCAACGCGGAAGCTCAGCTCACTTCTCTGACCTCCGGCGGTATCTTCTACGACGGTGAAATTCCGCTCTCCGCACGTGCTCAGTACAAGGACTCCGCTGTGATTGACGATATGATGGGTACCCACACCTACGTATTCAACACCAACAACGAGCTCTTCGCTAAGCCCGAAGTACGCCGCGCTCTTTCCATGGCAATCGACAGAAACCAGATCGTTTCCATCGTAACCTATGCAAAGCCTGCTACCGGCTACATCCCCTACAAGGTATTTGATTCCACCTCCGGCACTTCCTTCCGTACCACCGGCGGTGACGTGATCTCCGCATCCGCAGACGTTGCAGGCGCACAGGCTCTTCTGTCCTCCGCAGGCGTCAAGGGCGGCTCCTTCACTCTCTCCGTCCGCGACAACGAAGTTGACAAGGCAATTGCCGACTACGTTGCAGGCGTATGGGGTCAGCTCGGCTTCACTGTAACCGTTGAGGCTGTTGCTTCCACTCCTGACATCACCGACTCCACCATTTACGTTGACAACTTCCAGAAGAAGTACGACAACGGTGAGTTCGATGTCATCGGTATCGACACCATGATGCTCTCCGCAGACGCATTCTCCGCTCTGTCCCAGTTCGCAGTTTCCTTCTCCGGCAACGGCGTTGACATGGATTCCGAAACCTATGACCTCTACGGTCACATTTCCGGTTATGCAAGCGAAGAATACAACGCTCTGATCGAATCCGCTTACGCTGAAAAGGACAGAGTTGCGCGTGCTGCTATCCTGCACCAGGCTGAAGAGCTCCTCATGAACGATATGCCCGTAATGCCCATCATCTTCCTTCAGGATGCATACCTGTACACCGACGTTCTGTCCGGTATTTCCAGTGACTACTACGGCACCAGAAACTTCAACAGAACCAAGATGAAGGACTACATGACCTATAAGGCTAAGACCGACACTTCGGATACCACTGCTCCTGTGGCAGCTGCTGAATAATCCGCCGGATCTTTCCTGAACCGAACGACAATAAACGGGGAGTTCAACAACTTCCCGTTTGTTTTCGCTTGCGGTACTATCGGATCCGTTCTGCGAAATTTGCGGAATCGGGTCGTGATTCGTTCTTATCATTTCAACGCGGTACTCCATGAGCTGCCGCCGAACGGAGAAAATTATGCCTGAGACATTTCATTCCCCTCAGCAGGTGAAGGTTTTTATTCTGTATCTGCTGGAGAAAATCGGGTATCCCATTGACTACAACGACCTGGCTACGATCGTGATCCGGGACGGATATGTGGATTATTTCGATTTCGTCACCTATTTCCATCAGCTTCTTGACGACGGTCATATCTGTGAAGCCGCGGAAGATGATGAAGAAATCGCACCGGAACGGACTCCCGTGACTTCTCCCTCCGATAGAAAGGACCTTCCGCCGGATCAGGCCAAATATCAGGTCACCGATACGGGACGTACCATCGCAAAAGGGCTGGCAGATGACCTGCTTCTTGCCGCGGTACGTGAAAAAAGCTATATCAGCGCAATGCGTCACCTTTCCCTCGAAAAACGGGGCGCGGTTCCCAATTATTCCATCGAAACCGTGGGTGACGGTACCTATATCTTCCACTGCAATATCAAGGACCGCGACGGGCTGGCGTTCGATCTGGCTCTGCGCGCGGATTCGTATATGCAGGTTTCCCGGATGCGCATGAATTTCGAGGACAAGCCCGATGTGGTTCTCCGCGGAATCGTCGCGCTCGTTACGGGAAATGTGAATTATCTTTTCGATAAGTAACCCAAAGCTGTTGCCGGATTGCACGTTTTGCGGCACGATTTTAAGAATCATTTATGAATATTTATGTCGGAAATGCGAAAGACTGCATAAATTGTTAAAAATATTTCCGAAATATTTAGCAAAACTATTGACAAATAACCGATTTGTGGTATAATGTAATAGACAAATAGTAATTCTTTTCGGAGTGCCGTATTTTGGAAAAAGATCTCAATCTGCTGCTGGAACAGATCAAGGACGGGGATGAAACTTCATTTGCGCTCCTGTCGGAACAGTATCGGGCAGTGACGGATGCGGCAGTCAAGCGGTTCGCGCCATCCTTCGGGATCGGAGATGCGGATGCGGACGGTATGTACGGTGAGGACGATTTGCGGCAGGAGGCCATGGTTGCTCTCTACCGCGCGGCGCTCAGCTACGATCCGGATGAAAAGGGAAGAGATGTCAGCTTCGGGCTGTATGCCAAAATCTGCATCAACAACGCCCTGATTTCGGCTCTGCGCAAGTACAGAAGCGAAAAGAAGAAACGGGAAGCGGCAAAAACCAAGGGAAGAAACGGTGCGAAAAATGCGCCGGGACCCTTCGAAACCATCGCGTCCCGTGAGGATGCTGCTGCACTTCTGGCAAAAATCCGTGAGCAGCTGTCCGGTTTGGAAAGACAAGTGTTTGATTATTATATTGTTGGCAAGTCCGCGGGTGAAATCGCAGAGCGACTCGGCAGAAGCGAAAAATCTGTCAGCAACGCTTTATATCGTATGAAAGTTAAGGTAAGAGGACTTCTGAAAAATCAATAATGTATTTTAGAACCGGCTTCCGGTTTTAAGATAAATACGCCCGAATAGCTTAACTCAAGAGCGTTGTTTTCAAAGGTGACGGTGAGAGTCCGCCGAGGGCAGAAATTAACCATTTTTTCAAAGCGAGGAAAAAAAGATGTACGAGGACAAGACCTTAGTATGCAACGAATGCGGCGAAGAGTTCGTATTCACTGCTGGCGAGCAGGAATTCTACGCAGAAAAGGGTTTCCAGAACGAACCCAAGAAGTGCAAAGCATGCCGTGACAAGAGAAAGAACGCTACCCGCGAAACTCGTGAAATGTTCACTGCTACCTGCGCTGAATGCGGCGGCGAAGCTAAGATTCCCTTCCAGCCCACCAGCGACAGACCTGTTTATTGCAGCGAATGCTTCGCAAAGAAGAAGGCTCAGTAAATCTGTTGTCAGAAAAGATGCGGTTTTTACCGTGTCTTTTTTATTTTCTCCGAGAAAATTTTTGGTTTTTCCTCGTTTTGTTGAAAAAGGATATGTACAACGCCGCGAAAATGTGATATAATCATACTGTATCATTATATAAAGGCGACGTGTGCGCTTTTGGAAATCAATTCACCGATTGGCGGCAGGAAATGGAAGAAAAATTCAATAAAAAGAAATATAATCAGAAATCCGAGCATCCCTCCGAGCGTTCCCGTGATCGTTCCGGCGGCGAGCGGAGACAGAAGAATCCCCGTCCCATGAACCGCGGGGAAATGCCGTCCAATGTGGTTGTCGGCAGAAATGCGGTTGCGGAGCTGATCCGTTCCGGTGCACCGGTTGACAAGATTCTGGTGTCCGGCAGAGAAGGATCCGTGGTTGCCATCATCGCAGAGGCAAAAAAGGCGGGCATCGTCGTCGTGGATTCCACCGTTGAGTCCATCGATCGTCTCGCGCACGGCGAAAATCATCAGGGAATCGCGGCGATGGTTGCGGAAAAAGCGTACTCCACTGTGGATGAAATCCTCGCGATTGCGGCTGAGCGCGGTGAAAAGCCCCTCATCGTGGTATGCGACGGTATCGAAGACCCCCATAATCTCGGTGCGGTCATCCGCTGTGCCGAATGTGCCGGTGCGCACGGTGTCATCATTCCCGAACGCCGCGCATGCGGTCTGACTCCTGCGGTATCCAAGGCATCCGCCGGTGCGATCATGCATATGGCAATTGCAAAGGTCGGCAACATCGCGGAAACCATCGAAAAGCTGAAGGAAAACGGCGTCTGGACCTTTGCGGCAGAAGCCGGCGGTCAGGATTTCTTTGAAACCGACTGGAAATGTGCCTGCGCCATCGTTCTGGGCGGAGAAGACAGCGGTGTCTCCCGTCTCGTCCGCGAACGCTGTGACTTTACCGTATCCATTCCCATGTACGGTCACGTCAATTCCCTCAATGTATCCACTGCCGCGTCCGTGCTCCTGTGCCATGCGGCGAGAATGCAGAGAACATGAAGTACCGCGTAACGGAACACTGTACCTACAAACTGCGCAGACCAAACCGAAAAAATCAAGCAAATACAGCATATGAAAGGAAAGATCGGCGGCAGAAGCTGACGGTCAATGTACTTATTATGGCTAAATCGAAAAATAAAAAGAATAAGGTCACTGCCGGGGATCTGTTCGGAAAGCTGGGGAAGACTGGCAATGCCAAGTCCGTGCCTCAGACTGCTGACGACGAATTCCTGGAAGAACCTCTCCCGGAACTGGATGAGGATGCCATTGACCTGACTTCGGACGACGATCTGTCCGACAGTGAGCTGGATATCAATGAGCTTCTCAGAAAGTATATGCCCGATTATCAGGACACCGCTGAGGAAGAGGGAACTTCCGCAAAGACCGGCGGCATGCTGTCCCGTCTGAAAAAGCAGGCGGCTGACGACGAGCTGACCGAGGACGAAAAGCTGATTGACGCGCTCGATTCCGCTTTCGGTACCTCCGAATCCGAAGAAGAGCTCGCGGATGACGATCTGAACTTCTCCGGTCTCATGAGCGGGCTGAAAAAGAAGGACAGGGGATTCATGACGGCTGAGCCCGGTCCCGACACGATCAGTGAATACGATCTGGACGATATCCCGGACGAAATTCCGGATGAGCCTGCGGAAGAAATTCCTGCTGAGATTCCGGACGAAGTTTACGACGAGCTTCCCGAAGAGATTCCGGAAGAAGAACCTGCGGCTGGCGAAGATTTCGATCTGCCCGAAGAGGAAGAAAATCCGGCGGACAGTGAGATTCCCGACGAAGCCCTGACCGAGCTGATGGGAGACAAGCCGAAGAAGAAAGGCTTCTTTGCGTCCCTGTTCGGCAAGAAGAAGGAGCAGGACGAATTCGCGGCTGAGCTGGAAGAACATGACCGCCGTTACAGCGATGAAACCGCTGCGGATGAGCTGGTTGTGCCCGACGGAGATGTCCTCGAAGCTGCTGCGGAGGCAACCGTTCAGGCGCCCGCTGAGGAACATCTGGATGATCTCGTCTCCGAGGAAGTTCCGGAGCTGTTTGACGCACCGGCGCCGGACGAGCCTGCCGCTGATACCGAAGAAACCGCTGACTCCGCCGAATCTGAAGAAACGGAAGAATCTGCCGGAACCGATGAAGAAATCGACCCGACGGATATCAATCTGATGGTTGCGTTCGGGCTTGACAAGAAGTCCGACAAGGCAAAGCAGTTCGGTGACCGTCTGGAAGAAAAGCAGAACAGCAAGGCGAAGAAGGTTCAGCTCGACCGTCCCGAATACGTCGACAAGAGCCAGAGTGCGGAAATCCGCGGCGAATTCAAGGCAAAGCAGACCTCTCTGTGGGTGCGTCTCGTGCTGTGCGGACTTCTGACCGTCGTTCTGATGATTTTTGA
This sequence comes from Clostridia bacterium, assembly GCA_017472105.1. The sequence continues at coordinate 8,229 of JAFUQY010000454.1, forward strand.
AAACATCGAGCCCATCACCAAGCTGTTCACCGGTACCGGCAAGCAGTTCGCAGGTGTGTTCGATCCCGCCGTTTACCCGGTGGTATATATCATGATGAGTTTGCAGATCATGCTTCTTGCGTGCTTCTGCGCGTATGACCAGATTGCGGCAGGTCTGAAATCCCTCTTCCGGGGCAATCCGAGACCGGAAACCATGACCGCGCTTCTGACCATCCTCGGCATTGTTTACTCCGTTCTCATGGCGCGTCTCGTGGAAATTCCCGAGGAACCGGTGATGTTCAACTTCATCGTTGCCCTGAGCGCGTTCCTGACCCTCGTTTATGCAATCCTCAACAACCGCCGCGAAATGATGAACTTCCGGATTATCGCCAACAAGCGTCCCAAGCACATCGTAAGACGCCTCCTCGACGAAGAATCCGAATGCGAATCCAAGGCGTTTGCGGATAACGACGACGTCTGCGATGTCATGAAGATCGAAAAGACCGACTTTATCGACGGTTTCTTCGGACGCTTGAGTGCACCCGATGCATCCACCAACCGCTTCATGGTCTTTGCGATGAGTGCATCCGTTGCCATCGCAGTGCTCTTCGGCGTGTTCACCAGCTTCTACGACACCACGTCCGCTCAGGTATGTGCGGCGGCGTTCGGTTCCCTGATGATTCTCGCGCCCCTGTCCGTGTATATCACGTTCAGCTATCCCTTCTACCGTGCAAATCTCGCGGCGAAGGAATACGACAGTGCCATCATCGGCGAAGCGTCCCTCGACGAATATTCCAATGCGTCCATCATCAGCTTTGACGACAAGAACGTATTCCCGTCCTATTCCGTCAAGGTTCAGAATATCAAGATCTTCAACAACGCCCGCATCGACCGTATGCTGTACTACGCGTCTTCCGTATTCGCGTATGCCGGCGGTCCTTTGCAGGATGTCTTCGAAATTGCCACCAAGGATATGGGCAACTCCGACAACGTGAAGATTTTCGATGCGGAAAACCGATTCCTCGCGGCTCAGGTTGACGGCGTGAACATCATCCTCGGCAGCTACGAGGCTCTGAGCGAACGCGGCATGGAATTCCCCGAAGGTGCGTCCGAAGATGACGTGGATCTGTCCGAGGAACTCGAGATCATGTACATGTTCCGCGAAGACAAGCTGGTGCTCAAGTTCTACATCAAGTACGTCATGGATGCGGATATCGACCTGATCCTCAAGCAGTTCTCCGGCAGCGGTCTGTATGTATGCGTCAGAACCTTTGACCCCAACATCGACGAGCGCATGATCGCGAAGAAGCTGAACATGAAGCGTATCCCGCTCAAGATTGTCCGCTACGCAAGCACTGACGAGGTCGGACTGTATGAAGAAAAGGTTGACAGCGGTCTTGTGACCTGCGGCTCTCCCAAGTCCCTGCTTCAGGTGATTTCCTACTGCGGCAAGGTGCTTCACACCAAGAAGACCAACATCGCGCTGGGCGTGCTCTCCGTGATGATCAGTACCGCGATTCTGGTGCTGCTGCTTCTGTCCCAGTCCATGGGCTCCCTGAACTCGCTCTTCGTTGCGGTTTACCAGCTCATCTGGCTCATTCCGATGACCATTTCCTCGAGAATGTTCATCCGGTGACCAATCCAATACCCAAGAAAAATTTTAAGGAGAATAACGGGAGATGCGAAAATCAAGTCTCCCGTTCTTTTTTGATATGAATAACAAGATCAGAAGTTTTCTTGCTTCCGTTCAGAAACCGGGACGTTACACCGGCGGCGAAACCAATTCGGTTTACAAAAATCTCGATGAAGTGAAGATGCGCGTTGCGTTCTGCTTCCCGGATACCTATGAAATCGGTATGTCCAACCTCGGCATGCGGATTCTCTGCGACTGCTTCAACGCCGTGGACGGTGTCTGGTGCGAACGCGTCTATGCGCCGTGGATCGACATGGAAGAGCAGATGCGCAGTCACGATGTACCGCTGTTCACCCACGAAAGCGGGGACTGTGTCGGCGATTTCAATATGGTTGCGTTCACGTTACAGTACGAGCTGTGCTATACAACGATGCTGAACATGATGGATCTTGCGCGGATTCCTCTGCGTCGTGAAGACCGTACGGACGAGCATCCCATCATTCTGGCGGGCGGTC
>JAFUQY010000455.1 GCA_017472105.1 Clostridia bacterium
CCCCAAAACTGCACGGGTATGAATCCCTCGCCCGGCGGAGCCTTGGGTCCAGGCACTCCTGGTTGCCGAATCGAGAGCCCGGCAACGGAGGGTTCTCGCGCCGCCCGCGTAGGGCATAAAATCAAATTGAAAAGCGGAGCTTTTCTACCTTATTAAATACACACGCCCATCGCCGGATGAACAATCTATAAACCCAAAACAGAACCACCGCAGAATTCCGCCCCTCCAGAACCCCGGATTTGTGCACCTTGCCCCCATCCGCCCGCGGATTCCATCCCTCCGACGACATTTTTAATCCCCTGCTCCGCAGGAAAAACCGCCATCCGCGCAGGATCCTGTGCAAAATACCCAAAAACCGCAGAAAGACGGCTTTTCCATTGACTTTTTCTGCGAAATGCAGTAAAATAATTATAACCGTGTATTTACGCACAATTCAAAATTTCACGCGCGAAAGGAAATTCCAACCGTGGAAATACTTTATGAGAACATCTTACAGATGGACATCAAATATGTCATCATGTGGATCATCGGCGGGATTCTGATTTACCTCGCCATCAAGAAGGACATGGAACCCACCCTGCTCCTGCCCATGGGCTTCGGTGCGATTCTCGTCAACCTTCCCAACTCCGGTGCCATCGACCAGGTTCTGGCAAACGGTGAAACCGAAGCCGGTGCGCTGACCACGCTGTTCAACGCCGGCATTGCAAACGAGCTCTTCCCTCTGATCCTGTTCATCGGTATCGGTGCCATGATCGACTTCGGACCCCTGCTTTCCAACCCGAAGCTCATGATCTTCGGCGCGGCAGCACAGTTTGGTATTTTCTTCACCCTGTGCCTTGCCTCCATTTTCTTTGAACAGAACGACGCGGCATCCATCGCCATCATCGGTGCAGCGGACGGTCCCACCGCAATCGTTGTAGCGAACAAGCTCAACTCCCGCTATCTCGCTCCCATCATGGTAGCCGCATACTCCTACATGGCTCTCGTTCCGATCATCCAGCCCCCGGTTATCAAGCTGCTCACCACCAAGAACGAGCGTCTCATCCGTATGGACAACGCTATGGGCAAGCAGGTTTCCCAGACCACCATGATTCTCTTCCCCATCATCATCACCGTGGTTGCAGGTCTTGTTGCTCCCGCATCCGTTGCGCTCGTCGGCTTCCTCATGTTCGGTAACCTGATGCGTGAATGCGGCGTGCTCAACTCTCTGTCCGAAACCGCACAGAAGGTTCTTGCAAACCTCATCACCATCTTCCTCGGCATCACCATCGCATCCCAGATGCAGGCAGACAAGTTCCTCCAGTTTGAAACCCTCCTCATCATGGGTCTCGGTCTGTTCGCGTTCATCTTTGACACCGCGGGCGGCGTACTGTTTGCGAAGTTCCTCAACCTCTTCCTCAAGAAGAAGATCAACCCCATGATCGGTGCAGCAGGTATCTCCGCATTCCCCATGTCCGGCAGAATCGTTCACAAGATGGGCCTGAAGGAAGACCCCCAGAACTTCCTTCTCATGCACTCCATCGGCGTCAACGTTTCCGGTCAGATCGCGTCCGTTATCGCAGGCGGTCTGATTCTGAGCTTCTTTATGTAATGAAAGGAGGAGCATACAATGTTACTCAAGCCTTATCTTGCGGCTGAAGCTGCTGTCGAAACCGCTGCTGAAGCTGCTGCGGAAAGCGGATTTGCGTTCCATCCCGAAATGTTCGTGGAAAACCTCAAGTACATGGGACTCGGCATGCTCTGCATTTTCATCGTAATCGCGGTCATTATCGGGATTGTGATGCTTCTGGAGAAGCTGACCTCCCGGAAAAAGTCCGACGACGCGGAATAACAAACAAAACGGCATGATTTTTCGTCATGTCGTTTTTTGTAATAATTGCACTTGGCGTGCGGCGGAAGATTTTCGATTTCACGGAAATCGTCAGGGGATTATGGTAGAAAAGCTCCGCTTTTCGAATTGTATTTTCATCCCTCCTCGCGGGGCCTTGCTCCCGCCGCTGATCTAAAGAAAACCTCCGGCGATGAACCTGCCGATGACCCTGCGGCGCAAACTATGATTCACTCACGGCGATGCTCCGGGACGCCACCCTCAACAAGCCTTCCCCGTGCAGTCTCTTGAAATCTCAACTTCACAAACGCAGCCGGGGAAGGTGTCACGGTTTTTTCTCAAAAAATCGTGACGGATGAGGCGTGAACCTTCTCAGCCCGCGGCGCAAACTTACGTCTGTGCACAACCATCCGTTCCATTCGTTCTGCATTATGAATCATGCATTTCAAAACCAGTTATCAATAAAGAATCATATGAAAAAATCACGTTTCTCTCCCGGACGGGTGATTGCGCTGGGATTCCTGTCCGTTATCCTGATCGGCGCGTTTCTGCTTTCGCTTCCGGCGGCTCACAGCGGAAAAGTGGACGTCTCGCCGCTCGATGCGCTGTTTTCGGCGACCAGTGCGGTGTGCGTGACCGGGCTGATTACCGTCGACACGGGGGCTGCGTACTCCCTGTTCGGACAGATTGTCATAGCAATCCTGCTCCAGATCGGCGGTCTCGGGATCACGACGCTCGGTGCCGGTCTGATTGCACTCATGGGCGGCCGGCTCAACCAGCGTGAGAACAACCTCGTCAAGGAGGCGCTCAACTATCCCACATGGGACGGTGTCAAGCCCCTGATCCGCGCGGTGGTGCTTCTGGATTTCTCCATCGAAGCCATCGGGGCGGTGCTTTCCTTCTTCGTATTCGTGCAGGATTTTCCTCTGCCGAAGGCGATCTGGTATTCCGTTTTCCACGCGGTTGCGGCGTTCAACAACGGGGGCTTCGATGTCCTCGGCAACGGCGACAGCGTGGGTGTCTATACGCACAATATTTACTTCAATCTCGTCACATGCGCGCTGATTGTGCTGGGCGGGCTCGGCTTCTTCGTCATGCGGGAGCTGATTCAGCATAAGAAGGGCGAACGCTTCTCCCTGCACACCAAGGTTGTGCTCATGCTGACTGCCGGACTTGTTTTCGGCGGCATGCTTGCGGTCAAGCTCACCGAAGGGGACGGCATCACATGGATCGGCGCGCTGTTTGCCTCCGTGACCGCACGTACCGCGGGATTTGCGACCTACCCGATGGGCGGATTCTCGAACGCGGGCATCATCGTCATGTGCGTGCTCATGTTCATCGGCGCATCTCCCGGATCGACCGGCGGCGGTGTCAAGACCACGACGTTCTACGCGCTGATTAAATCCCTGATTTCCACATCCACCGGACGCGAAGCACGCTCTTTCGGGAAGAAGCTCAGGGACGACACCATGCACCGCGCGTTCATCATCGTATCGCTCGCGTTTGCGTGGGTTCTTGTGCAGACCACGGTCATGTCGGTGTTCGATCCGGCTGTACCGATCCGGGATCTGCTGTTTGAAATGGTATCCGGCTTCTCGACGACGGGTCTGACCATGGGCATCACACCCACCCTCAGCATCCCGTCCAAGCTGATCCTCATCATCACCATGTACGTGGGACGTCTCGGGCCTCTCACGATCGCGACTCTGTGGAAAACCGAAAAAAGACCCGACGTTTCCCGGCCGGAAGAAGACCTCCCGATCGGATGACGTCTGCGGATTGATAATAAGGAGAAAACAAAATGGCAAAACGCAAACGCAGAAACAAGGATGCCTGCATGTATGCTGTGATCGGGCTGGGACGGTTCGGATTCGCTCTCGCCGAGGAACTGGCGTCCAAGGGTGAAGAAGTCATGGTCATCGACCGCGACCGTGAGAAGATCGACGCGGCACTGCGCTTCACGGACAATGCTTTCATTGTGGGTGAGCTGAATGCGGACAATCTGCGCGAAACCGGCATTGAGGAAGCGGATGTGGCAGTCATCTGCATCGGCGAAAAGCTGGACGTAAGCATCCTCGCCACCATGACGGTGCTCAAGCTCGGTGTGAAGCGCGTCATTTCCAAGGCAAAAACACAGGAGCAGGGCGAAATTCTCTCCATGCTCGGCGCGGAAGTGGTGTATCCCGAGCACGATATGGCAATCCGTCTGGCGGGCAAGCTCGTGGCACCCCATATTCTCGAGTACCTCAGCCTCGGCAGCGGCGTCGATATCATGGAAATCAAGCTGACCGGCAAGGTCGACGGCAGAAGCGTCATTGAACTCAACCTGCGCCGGAATTACGGTCTGAACATCATCGCCCTGCGGCACGACGGCGGCATCACGACGGACATCCTGCCCACCACGCAGCTCTACGCGGACGACACCATCACCGTCATCGGAAAAACGGTCGATATCCGCCGGTTCGAGGAATATCTGCACTGATTACAACCGCAAAGGAGACAACTCATGACACTGACCAGACTGCATCATCTTGCACCCGCGGAAGGAAATCCCCGGAACAGCGAAGGTTCCTTCCTTACATTAAAAGACGGACGCATCGCCTTTGCGTACAGCCGCTACAAGGGAACGAGCGGTGACGACCATGCCTACTGCGAAATCGCGGTTATCACATCCTCCGACAACGGCGTGACATGGAGTGAGCCTCGCATCGCGGCAAAGCCGGATTTTACGAAAAACGAGGACAATTACATGAGCGTGACCCTGATGCGCATGGCAAACGGCGACGCGGGTCTGTTCTACCTCGTCAAGGTCAAGCCCCTTGCGGCGTCGCTGGTTCTCAGAAGAAGTGCGGATGAGCTGGAAACCTTCGGCGAGCCCGTGCGCGTGGTTGCTCCGGATTATCCCGGGTACTATGTTGTCAACAACGACCGCGTGATCCGCACGGAAAAGGGAAGACTCATCACCACTGCCGCAATCCATCCCACATCCCTCGGCTACACGGACGGCGATCATTTCAGCGGACGTGCCCGCGCGGTGTTCTTCGGCTCGGACGACGACGGATTCACATGGCGTCAGCTTTCCGATCAGGTGAGCCTGCCTTCCATGTCGTACACCGGAACGGGACTTCAGGAACCGGGTGTCGTGGAACTGCCCGGCGGAACCTTGTACGCGTACTTCCGCACCGATCTCGGCAGACATTACGAAAGCGTCTCCATCGACGGCGGCGTCAGCTGGTTTGCACCGCAGCCTTCACGCTTCACGGGACCTGCTTCTCCCCTGCTCATCAAGAAAAATCCCTTCTCCGGCAAATACTACGCCATCTGGAATCCCGCGCCCCTGTACCCGACCCGGGAGCTGTCAAAGAACCGCTGGACGGGCGGACGGAATCCTCTCGTGATGGCAGAATCCGACGACGGCGTGCATTTCTCCGCACCGACCGTGATCGAGAACGATCCGGAGGCAGGCTTCTGCTATCCCGCACTGCATTTTCTGGACGAAAAGACCGCGCTTGCCGCGTACTGTGCCGGAGGAATCGAGCCCACGGACGAAATGTGCCTCGCGCGCACGGTGATTTCCCGCGTGGATCTCTGAAACAGTGCAGGAAGAATTTACCTGCCGGAAAAACGAAAAAAATTCCGGAAAAGGCGGAACAAAATGCCCGTCCCGGACGTCTAATGGAATAAGAAGCGTCAGACCGCGTCACGATTCTGTAAAATCATTGTGAATTTTAGGGAATTATCCCCACAGGACCGGATGAATGTGGTATGATTATGCTGTAATACTTTCTTTAGCAAAATATCCCCTCGATAACAGGGGGAAGGAAGGAAAATAAAATGAAGAAAAAGTTTTTATCCATCGTGTCTCTGATTCTCGCGGCGACCATGCTGTTCCCGACGGCGGCGCTGGCGGAGGGAGAAGGTCAGGTTGATGATGGCGCAGTATCCGTTGTTGTAAAACCTGAGCTCGTTATCCTCAACGGTGAAAACCGAGCTGAAAACATCAAGCTGTTTACATACAGCACCAAGGTCGGAACTGTCGATCTGGACGTTCCCGAAGGCTATGAAGTAATCTGGATGTCCAGCAATGACGCTGTTGCGGTTGTAGATCCTGCTACCGGTGTTGTAACCGCAAAGGCAGAGGAAGCTGATTCTGTTACCATTACCGCAATCGACAAGACTGATTCCACCAAGACCGCGGCATGCGTGATTGAAGTTGCTCCCCGCGCATGCACCAGAGTTGAAATCAGCGGCGATACCATCAAGAATACCTATGTAAGCGGTCAGAACTTTGATACCACCGGCATGACCGTAAAGGCAAAGTACAATGACGAAGCGGATCTCGTTACTGTTACCGATTACCAGATCAAGGTCAACGGCGAAGCAAACAGACCTCTCAAGGCTTCTGACAACGCTGTAACTGTTGTTGTGGACGGTATTCCCTCCGCTCCCTTTGCTATTACCGTTACCGAACGTACCGTAAGCGCAGTCAAGGTTCTGTATCCCAAGACCTCCTACACGGAAGGCGACAAGATCAAGGATCTCGAGGTTGAAGTTTCCTTCAATGACGGCGAGAAGATCATCATGACCTCCGGTTTTGAAATCTCCATCACCGAAGCACTCAAGACCACCGATACCTCCTACTATGTAACCTACCAGAACGTCAAGTCCGACGCTGTCAGCATCAAGGTTGCGGCAAAGACCGGTTCTGAAACCACCACTCCCGACGGTTCCGGCAACTCCGGTTCCATTCCCGCGACCGGCAACGTAATCGTTTACGAAGGCGAAATCCCCACCGAATACGAAGTCGGCGACAAGGTTGACTTCTCCAAGGTTACCAAGTTCACCCTCTACAAGGACGGCGTTGCGCAGAGCACTTCCTCCTCCAGCATCAAGTCCGCTCTTGAAAAGAAGAACACTGCATTCACCACCAAAGAAATCGGTGACAACACCTCCGTTACCTTCACTGTTACCGTATCCGGCACTTCCGGCAGCGTTGCATACACTCTCAAGCTGACCGGTCTCAAGGTAACCGAAGGCGAAGATGACCCCAACAAGGAAGACGACGACGGTCCTTACGCAATCGAAGACGTCGAAATGAAGAAGGACAAGTACGAAGTCGGCTACGAATTCACTCTCGAAGACATCAAGTACGTTGAAGTTACCTGGAACAAGAAGGAAGACTCCTACGACATTCCCGGCGACGAACTCGAAGAATACGAAGCAGATCCCTCCCTCGAAGTTCTCTCTTCCGACGGCGAACGCAAGGCGCTCAAGTCTTACAGAGACCAGATTCAGGAATCCGACGTTACCACCGACAAGCGCGGCAACAAGTTCGTAACCCTCCGCCTCACCTTCGGTGACGAAGAATACGATTTCGAAATTGAAGTCGGCTCCGATCCCGTACGCTTCATCCACGGCAGAAACGACACCGTTATCGCTTCCTACGACGATATCGAAGACGCACTCGACGCGACCGTTGAACAGGACAAGGACGTTGACACCGACGACTTCGACCTCGAATCCGACGTAACCTCCAACCGTCCCATCACCCTCAAGCTCGGCGAAGACGCTGAACTCGACGACGATTACGAATACGACCCCGAATACCCCGTAATCATCGACCTCAACGGCTATACCCTCACCATTTACTCCTCCACGGTTGACCTCTCCAAGGCAAACGACGGCAACCTCACCATCACCAACTCTTCCTCCACCGCCGGCAAGGTAATCTACGATGACCTCGACGTTACCGTTACCGTTGCAAAGGACGAAGAACTCGTATTCGAATACGACGCTGATGTTGTTCCCGGTCTCTATGTTGTTGAAGTAACCGCGGGCAAGAACGGTACCGTTACCTCCAAGCCCTCCATGGACAAGTCCGGCAAGATCGAAGCGGGCGCAGGCACCGAAATCACCTTCACCATCACTCCCGCAAAGAACTACCAGCTCGACACCATCAAGGCTGACGGCAAGACCGTTTCCGCATCCGCATATTCCAAGGCTACCTCCGGCGTAATCACCTACAAGTACAAGGTAGGCGAAGATGACGGTGAAATCGAAGTCACCTTCAAGGAAGTTGTTGTCGAAAAGGAAGCATGGGAAAATCCCTACACCGACGTCAGCGACAATGCTACCTACATTGATGCAGTTCAGTTCGTAACCGAAAACAAGCTCATCAACGGTACCTCCACTGACTCCAGAAACCCCACCTTCTCTCCCGACAAGACCCTCAACCGTGCAACCTTCGTAACCATCCTCGGCCGTCTCGCAGGTGTTGATACTTCCAAGTACACCAAGTCCAGCTTCATCGACGTGCCCCTGAATTCCTCTACTTCCTGGTACGCTCCTTACGTTGAATGGGCGAACGAAAGAGGCATCATCCTCGGCTACGGCAACGGCAAGTTCGGTCCTCTCGATCCCATTACGAGAGAACAGGTTTACATCATCCTGTACAGATACATGATCTTCGTGGAAAACAAGGTACCTCAGGTATCCACTGTCCGTATCTCCGCATCCGACAAGAGCGATCTCTGGCAGGACGACACCACTCAGAATGCAGTCAAGTTCGCTACCGCAAATGATCTGCTCCTCCTCAACAACGGCTACATCAAGCCCAAGCAGGAAGCAAAGCGCTGGGAACTCGCATCCATTCTCATGGACTTCTGCGTGAACGTACTCGGCATGCCCGGCAACGAATAATCCCAACTGAATCCGATCCCGCAGTTATGGAGAAAAATTCCGTGACTGCGGGATTTTTTTATTTCCGGAATCCGATGCCGTCGATGCAGACCGGGCTTTGTGCGGGATGGGCGCGCAGGAATTCCTCCATGGTGTACAGACGCTTCTTCTCGCCGGAGTTGTCAAAGTAGAGGTCATACACCGGTGAGCCGTCGTCGAGGATTGTGAAATACAGGGCACCGCCCGTCGGATCCGCTCCCATGAGTGCAGCATCAAGCGCATCCCGGGTCAGACGGAGCGTTTTTTCGTCCGGGGCATGGGATTCCGTGAAGCAGCCGTCACCGAAATTCGCAGTCACGGATGCGGCGGTATCCGGGAAGCGGTCGTCGTCCATGCGGCTGAGAATCACCGAGCAGATCCCGACGCGCCCGCCGAATCCGACCTCCGGGTACGACGACGCCACGGCGGTGATGAGGAATTCCCGGTCCCGTTCCGTGAGTTCCGCGGCATGTGCGGGTACGGCGAGGGTGAACATCAGAAGAATCAAAACAAAAAATCGGCGCATGATAAACTCCGTGAAAAAATAGATTGAAGTTTTTAATATCATGCCCCGGATGACGAAAAAACAGCCCCTGACGGGAGAAAATCCGCGTCATGGAGCTGTGATTTTTCTGGAATTTTCGGAAAATTACTTGATGATTTCGCCGTAGCATTCGCCGAAAGCGCAGGCTGCGTTGGATTCATCGGTGTCGATGTGCATAGCAGCAGCGAACTTGGGGCTTACGCGGACAACAACATCGCCGAGAACGAGGCTTCTGCCGTCGGAGTCGATCTTTACGGAAACGATTTCCTTGTCAGCAACGCCTGCTGCTTCAGCGTCAGCGGGAGTGAAGTGGATGTGACGCTTTGCTGCGATAACGCCTTCGCTGATTTCAACTTCACCAGCGGGGCCGACCAGCTTACATGCGCCGGAACCAGCAACATCGCCGGATTCGCGAAC
>JAFUQY010000456.1 GCA_017472105.1 Clostridia bacterium
ACGCTTGAACGGCCGAGATCCCTAAGAGCCCGTGACGCGCAGGTTTCATCGAAGATGAATACCTAGTTCTTAGGCGCCCCCGCGAGGGGTAATAAAATCAATTGAAAAGCGGAGCTTTTCTACAATATCATTGACAACCCTAACAGGATTTGATAAAATATACCTATAAAATAAAAATACTAAAAATCCAAAAATTAATTTTTGCGAATCAAAAAGGACACCACCCATGAAAAAAGAACTTCTTCTCGATGAACTTGCCCGCTATGCGGATGATTCCGTCAGCGTCGTTTTCAAGGACACTACCGTCTCCACCAATGCCGATGCGCGTGAACTGATCGGAAGTGAAATGTCCGGCCCCGTCCTCATCATCGCCAGCGAACAGACCGGCGGACGCGGACGTCAGGGCAAATCCTTCCTCTCTCCCGAAGGCGGACTCTATATGTCCCTCGTGTTCCGCTCCGATGTTCCGATCGAAAGCGTCATCCCCATGACTTCCGCCGCCGCTGTCGGTGTGTGCCGTGCCATCGCGGATGTTGCAGGGGCGCAGTGCGGAATCAAGTGGGTCAACGATATCTACTACGACGGTAAAAAGCTCGCGGGTATCCTCGTGGAATCCATCAACAACTACGAAGCCATGACCTCCGATTACCTCATCATCGGCATCGGCATCAATATGACCACCGCACCCGACGTCGAAACCATCGGCGGCGTGACTGCGGCTTCCCTCTCCGATGAGGGCTATGACGTCGAAGTCGAGACCCTGTGCGCAAAAATCGTCGGCGAGCTTCTCGATTTCCGCAATTCCGGCTACTACTTCCCTGCCTATATCGACGATTACCGCCGTCTCTCCGTTGTGCTCGGACGCGAAATCACCTTCACGCAGGACGGCGCAACCTGCTCCGGCACCGCTCAGTCCATCGGTGAAAACGGCGAGCTGATCGTTTCCTGCGGCGATGAAACCGTTGCCCTCGCGTCGGGTGAAATCAGCGTCCGCGTCCTCTCCGGCGACAGCACGATTCTGAATTACGAAGAACTCAAGGCAAAGGTATCGGCGGGTGCGGAACTGGACTTCACCTACGACGGCAGACGCTTCTGCATCAGCTGTCCGCGCGGAAAGACATGGAGCATCGCGGAATACGGCAGCACGGGATTCTGTCAGAATTTCGACACCGCTGAGGAACTCTTCCTCGATACACGCATCTCCGGTATGCCCCTGGACGAAATCTGGGAAAACGTATCCGAAGTCACCGTTCTCTAAAGGGATACTGCCATGACTGACTCCAAAACACTGGCTTATATCAACCTGTACGGCGTGCTCGGTTCGCTGAGTGCACTGTGCGCCTGTGTTCCCGAGGCGAAGAAAATCCTCGGCAATGCGGGCTGTTCCATCGGCTTCACCGTCAAGGACGGACCGGCGGCGACTCTCACCTTCGTGGGCGGCTCGTGCATCATCCGGGAAGGTGCCGACGACTGTACGGTGAAGATTCCGTTCTCATCCCCCGAAAAATTCAACGGCATGGTTGACGGAACCGTGACGCCCATCCCGACCAAAGGCTTCACGAAGCTCCCGTTCCTGCTCGGGAAATTCAAAAAGCTGACCGATCTGCTGGAATCCTACCTCAGACCCGCGCCGGAAAAGCTCGCGGATGAAGCGTTCCTCCGTCAAAGCACCATCGTTATGTTCCGCGTCATCGTCGCCGCGATTGCTCAGATCGGAAATCACGACAGAATCGGACAGTTTTCCGCATCCAATATGCCCGACGGCGCGATCAAGTTTGAAATTCCCGGTGCGGCAAAGGCGGCGATCCTCATCAAAAACGGCACGCTGACCTACTCCGACAAAATTCCGAAAGACGTCACCTCCGTCATGACCTTCGCCGATATCCGGACCGCGCGCGATCTCTTCGACGGAAAAATCAACGCGGTCGCGGCAGTCGGAAACGGCGGCGTGAAAATGGCGGGCATGATTCCGCAGCTCGACAACGCCAACCGGATCCTGTCGCGGGTCGAGATGTATCTGAGATGAACGGAGGAACGAATATGAGAGAACCCTTCACATACCCCAATTCGCGGGAGCAGTTTGAGAGAGCGTCCCGCGTGATTCCCTCCGGGATTTACGGACATCAGGGTCCTGCCGAGGGATGCCACATTCCGCACGACGCGTTCCCGCTGTTCTCCAGCCGTGCGTCCGGGACGTATTTCTGGGACATCGACGGGCACCGCTACATCGACTACATGTGCGCATACGGTCCGAACGTGCTCGGCTACAACGATCCCGACGTGGACGAAGCGGCACGGAAACAGCGCGAAAAAGGCGACTGCATCACCGCACCTTCGCTGATTATGGTGGATTTCGCGGAGCTCCTCGTGGACACCGTGGCATCCGCAGACTGGGCATTCTTCGCCAAAAACGGCAATGACGTGACCACCCTCGCCGTCATGACCGCACGCGCGCACACCCGACGCAAGAAAATCGTGTTCTTCAAGGGATACTACCACGGTGTCGCCGCATGGACGCAGAAAATCGACTATGCGGGCATCATTGAAGAGGACGTCGCGAACAATCTTTACATCCCGTGGAACGACGACGCCGCACTTGAGCGTGTGTTTGCCGAAAACCGGGATGAGATTGCCGCCGTCATCGCTCAGCCCTACATGCACGGCAATTTCGCGGACAATGAGCTTCCGGCGGAGGGATTCTGGCAGAAGGTACGCAAGACATGCACCGAAAACGGGACGATCCTCATCGTGGACGACGTGCGCGCGGGATTCCGTCTGGATCTTGCGGGAAGCGACCACTATTTCGGATTCGAAGCCGACCTCATCTGCTTCTGCAAGGCGATTGCGAACGGCTACAACGTCTCCGCGCTCTGCGGCAAGGATTTTCTGAAAAACACCGTCTCGTCGATCTCCTACACCGGCAGCTACTGGCTCTCCGCAGTTCCCTTCGCGGCGGGCATTGCGTGCATCGAGAAGATGAAGCGGATCAACTCGCCGCAGATTCTGCTTGACAAGGGCAATCGTCTGAAGCGCGAGCTCATCAAGGCGGCAGCGGACTACGGCTTCAATCTGAAAATCAGCGGCGCGCCGTCACTGTTCTACATGAGACTCGCGGACGACCCGACCCTGATGCTGCATCAGGAATGGATCGCGGAATGCGTGAAGCGCGGCGTGTATTTCACCAACCACCACAACCACTTCATCAACGCCGCCCTCACCGACGCTGACATTGACGAAACCGTCGACATCGCGCGCGACGCGTTTGAAGTGCTCCGCCAGCGGCATCCGGAGTAAACCTTTTTTCTTCTTTCTTATTTATTATTTCTTCTTTATTCTTTCGCCCCTCACACTTCATTTCAACAGGAGGATTTTATTCATGCGTAAACTCGGCGTATCCATCATCGGGGGACATCCTGACAAGTATTCCGTTACCGAACAGATCAAGCTCTTCGCAGAGGTAGGCTTTGACTGCTTCTTCTCGGGCGCATCCGGCTCCAAGGGGAACGAACCCGTGGAAGAATGGGCGGAATGCGCGGCAAAATACGGCATCGAATTCGAAACCATCCATGCACCCTTCGGCGGCGTGAACGATCTGTGGAAGGATGTCCCGGCGGGCGACGACTACATGAACTACATGTGTACCGTCATCGATCAGTGCCATCGCGCGAACGTGGACAAGATGATTATGCACGTCACCATCGGCAACACCGCACCGGATGTGGGCCCCGTCGGACTGAACCGGTTCGCAAAGCTCGAGGAATACGCGGAAAAGAACGGCGTGCATCTCTGCTATGAGAACCTCGAGCCCCTGCCGCACCTGCACGAAGTCATGAAGCACGCGGGCGACTACCACGGATTCTGCCTCGACATCGGTCACAACTGCTGCTACACACCGCACATCCCGATGATGAAGCTGTACGGCGACCGCATTCTCTGCACGCACATCCACGACAACCGCGGCGTGACCCAGCCCGGCACCATCGACTACCGCGACGACAACCATCTGCTCCCGTTCGACGGCATCCTCGACTGGAAGTGGTTCGCAAAGACCCTGAACGCAACCGGCTACACGGGTCCGATGACGTTCGAGCTGTCCGCGGGAAGCAAGCCTGAATACAGCTCCGGCACGTTTGTGAGCTTCGTGAGAGACGCGTTTGAGAGAGCGAAGAGAGTCCGCGCGTTTGAGGAGGCAGACTGATGCTGAAAATCACGCATTCCATCGTTCTCGACACGCTCTGCATGCTGGAAACCCGATGCAGCATCCGCGAAGACCGCAGTTATCTCGACGGATTCCTTGAGCTTCACGGTGAAATTGCGGAAAAATTCGGCACTCTGCTCCCGAACTGGTGCTACGGAATGTCGGCGTTCTCCTATCTGCTCTCCGTCTGGGCGGCGGAAACGGGCGAATCCACGGAAACCATGACCCTCTCCCGTCTGGCGGATGTGATTGAGGATGTACCGACCTTCGATTCCGTGGTGCGTCCGGCGATTGACAACGAATTTCTCCGGAGCTTTTTCTGGCCTTTTCTCGACAGTTTCCGTCAGCCGAAGCACGCGGAGTATGTCAGCACCATCCGTGCCCTTGCCGACGCGGGATTTGAGGACTGGTACTGCCGCCGCGTCATGCCGTATGTGACCGCCTTTGAAGAAAAGCTCCGGGCGCATTACGCGGACGACGACACGGATACGGTACTCCGCCATGTGGCACGGATGAAGAACCGCGAGCCGGAGGATATCACCATCACGGTTTCCATGTTCTCAGACCCCGTGAGCTTCACCCTCCGCGGCGGATTTCTGAACTGCATGGTCATCGACCGCGGCCGCCGTCCGTCATGGCTGATCGCGCACGAATGCATGCACGGATTTGCATCGGCTGAGACAACGGAGCTGTACCGGAAATACGTGGACGCCGACGACGAACGCCGTGAGATGCACCGGATTCTCATCGAAGAGATGCACTCCGGGGACGAGGAAGAAATGGTGATGGCGGCAGAGCATTACATCATGGTTCTGACCGGATCGGATCCCGAAGCGGAAATGGAGACTGCCAGAGGACGCTACGGCGGATGCTGTCCCAATGTCGCGCTCTTCCTCGGTCTTCTGCTGAAAGAGCCCCATCCTGTCGCGGATTATGACGCGTGGATGAAGAAAACGCTGACAAACCTGCTGAACTGAATCCAACAAGCGCCGCACAGCCTCAAACCTGCGGCGTTTTTGTATTGACGCGGGCGGAAAAATCGGGTATAATGGAAGAAAATCCACCCAACCGGAGCCGTATATGTCCTCTTTCGTCTTAAAGCTCATCGCCGCCGTGACCATGTTCATCGATCACATGGGACTGATCCTCTTCCCGGGTCAGATGATTTTCCGCGTGATCGGACGGCTGGCGTTCCCCATTTACGCCTACTGCATCGCTGAGGGATTCCGCTACACCCGCAACCGCTGGCACTATTTCCTGCGGATTTTCATCCTCGGTGCCGTCTGCCAGATCGTTTACGCCTTCGTGGACGACCATCTCCTGCTCGGCATTCTCATTTCGTTCTCCATCGCGATCGTGATTATGGCACTCTGCGACGGGGTCAAAGCCTGTCTGCGCGGTGAGAAGAGCCGGCTGAATCTCCTGCTTGAGAAAGTGACGCACAAATCCCTCTCACCGGACGCCGACCGCGTGCTTTCCACTGCCCTTGCCTGCTCCTCGATCATTCTCGCGTTCGTGCTGTGCATGCTCGTTGACGTGGACTACGGCTTCTTCGGGATCATGCTCCCGGTGCTGACGAGCTTCTTCGACGACCGCGGTCAGCGATTTGTGATTTTCGCGTCCACCCTTCTCGCGCTCTGCATCGACATGACCGGCGGCTTCACGATCCAGTACTGGTCGCTTCTCACCATCCCGATCATCGCCGCCTACAACGG
>JAFUQY010000457.1 GCA_017472105.1 Clostridia bacterium
CCATCCCGCCGGAAAAGCCGGATTCACTCCGCGCGTACGCTCTCAGAATCTGCAAAAATTTCGCGCTGAATCTCGTCAACGCAAAATCCCGGCAGAAGCGATCGGCTGTTCTTGTGGAGCTTGACGAATGTGTTTCCGACAGTCTGCCCGATATGGAAGCGGAGGAAATCGGACACATCATCGACGCATTCATGGAAACGCTCGTGAGACGCGATGCCGTGATCTTCATCCGCCGGTACAACTGCTCCCAGCCGGTGAAGGAAATCGCGGCGGCAGTCGGCATGACGGAGAATCAGGTGTCGAAAATTCTTGCAAAACTGCGTAAGAAACTCAGAAAACATCTCGAAAAGGAGGGCATCACTGTATGAAATCCGAAACGCTATACGAAGGCATCGGGCACATGGACGACAAGTGGCTGAAACTGCTTGACGAACCCTTGACCGCAAAAGAAAAAAAGAACCGACGCTTTGTCGGATATGAGCTGAAAAAGCTGTTCGGCGTGAAATACCTGTGGGTGTTCCTCTTTGTGCTTCTGATGCTCAACACCGCAATTGCATGGTACACCGCCGACAGAACCGCCGCCGCACAGGAACCGACGCAGATGATCTCGGATTTCTTCGCGGAATACTTTGAAAATCCCGCCGAGCTTGACGCATACTACGCCGAAATGCAGGCGTTCACGGAGGAGCAGAATGAGCTGTTCATGCAGGCGATGCGGGAAGGGAACTACGATTTCGAGCCGGAGCAGATGCCGAATCTCTATTCCACGGACGAAAGCTACTCCGACCACGCGCTCTTTGCGAAGCTCTACGGGATCATCAATGCGGCACGGGAATACCCCGACGTCCTCGACAAAGTTATTGATCGCGCATGGGCGAACCTCGACGCATTTGCGGATATGGGCATCACCGAGGATTCCTTCACCTACCGCTACCAGCTCCGCGTGATTGAGCTGTATGAGCTGATGCGCTCGGGTGTGGAAATCGGCGTCGAATACACCCGCGGCTGGGACGAATATTTCCGCTACGATACGGTGAACATCTTCATTTTTATCATGCTCATCATGCTCGGCAGTGTCATTTTCGCGCAGGAAAAGCAGAACGGATTCCTTCCGATCATGCGCACGGCGAAGTACGGTCGGGCAAGAACGGCGGTCGCGAAGATTCTCACGATGCTGCTTCTGACCGTGATCCTTGTGCTCATGTTCACGCTGTCCACGTTTGCGGTCTACGGGCTCCGCATCGGATTCTCGTCCCCGAACAACGTGATTCAGGCACTCGATACCTTCACGCTCTCGCCGTATCAGATCACCATCGGACAGTATTTTGCCGTCACTGTTGGCGTGAAGCTGCTGACATTTGCGGTATTTTCGATGATCGTGACCGCTCTTTCCGTGGTGTTCTATAACTATATCCTCATCTATTTCGCGGGACTCAGTCTGTTCGGGCTGAATTTCCTGCTGTACACGCTCTCCTACATCGACGCAAACTCCGTATTCAAGAATCTCAACCTCGTCGCGGCAGCCGCAGGGAATCCGCTGTTTGTACGGTACCGTGCGATGAACTTCTTCGGTGCGGTCGCGGGATTTGTGCCGAGCATGTGCGTGATTTTCCCGATCCTGATTGCAGTGTGCGCGGTCGTGACGGTGTTCCTGTATGTCAAAGGCACCACCGGCATCCGCGTCGGCTGGATTGATACCGGCATTGCATGGTGCATGATGAAAACAGCGGAAATCCGGCATGGATTCGCTTGTATCCGGTTGGAACGCAGACAAAAGGCGCGCACTTACAGCCATTCTCTGATTCTCGCCGAGACCTTCAAGACCCTGATTTCCTCCCGCTTTATCGTGATTGTCCTGCTGATTCTCTGCGTGAAAACGTGGTATTCCTGGGACACCAATTCGCCCTCCAATTCCTACGCCGACTCGGTTTACAAAGAATACATGACCACGCTCGAGGGCGAGATTACCGACGAAAAACTGGAATATCTTGCACAGGAACGCGCGATGATCGACGAAGCCCTCGCGAAGAAGAACCTGATGCAGCAGGCGTACGTCAATGAGGAAATCTCCTTTGACGAGTACCGCGAGTACCTCTCCGACTACAATTACGCCTACTCCCGCTCGGATTTTCTGGCAGTCATCGAGATGCACGCGGAGTATCTCTTGATGAAGGAAGCCCAAACCGGTGTGAAAGGATGGTTCCTCTACGATACCGGATGGCAGAAAATATATGCCGAGGATGCTGACCTGTTCCTCTACGCGGCGATTCTGCTCCTGCTGACAGGTTCCTTTGCGGCGGAATATGTCTCGAAATCGTCTTCGGGAGGATTTGCACAGCTGCTCCGCTCGACGAAAAACGGACGGCACAAGACCTTCTACGCCAAGCTCATCTCCTCCGGCATGATCGCGGTGATTCTGGCGATTCTAACCGGCACAGTTGACGCGGTGGTAATTGCGCTCGGCTACGACCTTCCGGCAATGAACGCGCCGCTTGTATCCA
Source organism: Clostridia bacterium (assembly GCA_017472105.1). The sequence goes on from JAFUQY010000457.1 coordinate 2,502, forward strand.
TGCAGATGTTTGCGGATGTGACCGGCTCCATCACGGTGGCGCAGTATTTCGCGGTGTTCTTCGTCATGCGGATTGCGGGTGCGTTGCTCATGGCGATGCTCGTCTGCGCACTGTCGGAACTTTTGGCAAGATACATCCCGGTGCTCGGAACGGCGGTGATTCTGACACTCCTGCCCTCGCTGTGTGCGTACTTCGGCGTTGCGGCGGCGGAAAAGGTGAATTTCCTCAATCTGCTCGCGGGAACTCCGCTGTTCCTGCAATCGGCGGAAACGGCGCTGTTCGGGAACGGGTACGCAATGCTGACGCTGTGGCTTGCGGTTGCGGTTGCGGCGGTGACGGCAATGATGATGCCCGCAAAGCGGATGTTTGTGAAGTGATTTTGGAAAGGATGAACTATCATGAAGAAAATTTTATGTACAATTATTGCATTACTCATGCTTCTTGTTTCCTGCGAGCAAGGCGGAACAACAAACGATACCGCACATGAAACCGAAGCATATACACCTGTCACGCTGTCCGATGAAACGCTGACGATGAACCGGATGCTTCAGCTTCAGTACATGAACGGCTACCTTTACGCCAAAATCGGTGCTCCTTCCGAGGGATATCTTGTACGCTACAACTGCACAAGCGGAAATGTTTCCTCGATCTGTGCAGATCCGTTATGCTTTCACACAAACGAAGAATGTCCAATTGTTGGTATTATCGACTGGAATGTTCTGCCGGACGGAAGCGTGTGCTTTTGGCAGAGATTCAGTAAAACCTACCGAAACGATGCAGGTGTGATCACAAAGACTGTCGATCTGGATCACCATGCGCTGTACAATCCTGCCAGTGGAAAAAAGACGATGCTGTATGAGCATGACGGCAGCGGATTTACCGGACCGGAGCTGTATGACGGTGATTATCGCTTTTATTCTGACATTATCTATGATGAAAAGCGCGAGCTTTATGTCACGGGTCTGTACCGTATGAATCTGAAAAACGGAGATATCAAGCTGCTCGTTGAATCTGCTTCCACAGAAAAAGATGACTCATTTACTGTTCCCGGATTTATATTTATGGCAAGGGATAATCGCGTTTATCTCAGCGACGGTGCATCTGTATTTTCAGTGGATTATGAAGGTGAAAATCGCATCACACACTTTGAAGGTGTACTCCCGGAAAACATACACTCAGATGGCGAATTTGTATATTATCAGCGAGATGACGGTATCTACCGCAGAAGACTTGATGGCGGTGCGGAGGAGCATATCGTGGAATGTGACAATATGTACGGAAACCTCACACTGACAACCAACTGGATTTACTGGCAGGCAGGTGACACGATCACTCTCGGGAAGGTGGATATTGACGGATATGCCGCAAGAGAAGCCGAACTATCCGGCGGCAAAATCTACCGCTGCGCCCATGACGGCTCCAATCTTACTCAGGTTGCCGAGATGAACGGCGAGTATGAGCATCTTCGCCCCACCAGCATGACTGTCGCCGGGGAGTACATCTATGCGACCTACACCGGCTGGCAGGATAAAAACGGTGACAGCACATTCACACAAGATGAACAGCTGGCAAGTGCTTACGGCGGCGATCATCTCCCGATTTTGCGGATTGATGTGACAAGTGGGGAGATTACAATGATTGATTTAAAGTGAAATGATGGAAAGGATAGACACCATGAAGCGAATGATTTGTGTCGTATCTGCCGCCTTGCTCCTCTGCGGATGCGAATCAAAAACGCCCTACATCCCCCGTGAAACCGCATCTGCCGCAGTTTCCGTCGGAGATTACGAATATAAAGAATCCGCAATTTCCACCAGCAGCGGCTCTCTGTTTCAGATCACTTCCCGCGGGTTTCAGTATATGTCGGGCGACGTGATGACCGTCTACACACCATCCCGCGGGAAGTCCTATCAGGTGTGCTACGATCCGCTGTGCAGTCACGGAATGGGATCGGACTGCTTCTATCAGTTCATGGTCTACGGCTCCGTCGCGGAACAGAAGGGAGAACGGCTGTACTGGTACGATCACGATGTAAATCTTGAAAATCCCGGTAAACTGGTGGAAAATGACATGCACTACCGCATCTGCACC
>JAFUQY010000458.1 GCA_017472105.1 Clostridia bacterium
AAAAAATAACGCGAAATTCCGCGATACTATTTGACAAAACCGCCGTACAATGTTATAATTTCAAAAAATCCCTCTGCCGATAAAAAAAGGAGTACAGCCATGAAAACCGGAATCAACAGCGGAAACTGCCGGAACCCGCTCGCTGAAGATGCCGCAGACCGTGCTCGATCAAGCAGAAAAGCTGACGGCTCTTACTGCACGTACGCTCGCGGATATGGCGTCGGCAGAATACAAATCACTGAAATAAGGCGGTGTCATCATGACACAGACACATCCAGCCGCCCATCTTTTTGCCGGGTGGGACGAAACGCTGATCTGGTCCGCTCTGGACGGCGTGATGGGACAGATTTTCTGCTCCGACGACGGCAAATCCGCCATGGCAGAAGTCGCAGATTTCGCATTCTTCGCGGGCGGGATTGACAAGCGGCTTCTCGCACATCCGTTTTCCCGGAATTTCATGCTCCTCGTCCCGCAGAATGAAGAATGGGCAGCGGCAATTGAAGAATTCTACGGGGACACGGTCACCAAGGTCACCCGCTATGCCACCGAAAAAACCGATGCCGGCTTCGATATCGCAAAGCTCCGCGCCATTGTGTCCGCGCTTCCCGAGGGATGCAGTCTGCGGAATTTCGACGAGGAAGTCCACAGAATCTCGCGCGAAACGCCGTGGATGCACGACTGGACGGATCAGTTCCCGGACTGGCAGCAGTACCGCAGACTGGGTCTCGGCGCAGTTCTGGTGAAAAACGGTGAAATCGTCTCCGGCGCATCTACATACACGCGCTATTCACGCGGCATCGAGATTCAGATCGACACGCGCAAGGACTGCCGTGGTATGGGCTACGCTTCCGTCACAGGCGCCGCGCTCATGCTCAAGGCTCTGGAAAACGGACTCTACCCGAGCTGGGACGCCGCGAATCTCACATCGCTCCGGCTTGCGGAAAAGCTGGGTTACCGGTTCAGTCATGCCTACCACGCATACGCCCTGAGCCGATGAGGAGGACTGCATGAACAACGATATTTACAGAAACAGCCGGTTCTTCTACATATTGGAAGCCGCGTTTGAATACTTCATTTCCATCCTGGTCGGGGGCGCGTATCTTGCGAAGCTCACTTCCTATATCGGGCTCTCCGACAGCCTCACCGGGGTTCTGACCTCGTTTGTCTCCCTCGGATGCGGGTTCCAGATCATCGCGGTGTTCCTCGCAAACCGTCAGCCCGTGAAAAAATGGGTGACGGCACTGCACATTCTCAACCAGCTCTTCTTCGCGCTGATCTATCTCCTGCCCTTCTTCGGCATTCCGAAAAACGTAACCGTGGCACTCTTCTGCGTCTTCCTGCTCGCCGGGCATGTCATCAGCAACGTCGTGCATTCGCCGAAGATCAACTGGTTCATGTCCCTCGTGGATGACCACAAGCGCGGGGATTTCACCGCCACCAAGGAGATCGTCTCCCTCATCGGCGGAATCATCTTCACCTTCATCATCGGTCAGGTCATCGACCGCTTTGAAGCGGCGGGTGAGATCGGAACCTCCCTCATCTTCTGCGGCGTCGGCATTTTCGTGCTCATGCTTCTGCATACCGTGACGCTCATCTGCTCGCTCGAGAAGCCTGCGGTGAAGAAAAACGCGAAAATCCGCGAGCTGCTGAACGATAAGGGACTCTATAAAGTCATTCTCATCACCGTTCTCTGGAATATTGCAAACTACGCGACCACACCGTTCTACGGCACGTACCAGACCAAGGAGCTCGGCTTCTCGATGACCTTTGTCTCCGTGCTTGCCGCGCTGTATGCCATCTGCCGGTCGCTGGTTTCCAAGCCGCTCGGACGGTATGCTGACCGCACATCGTTCGTACAGATGATGAACATCTGCTTCGGCATTCAGGTGCTCTCCTTTGCCGTCAACGTCTTCACCGTACCCGCGAACGGCAAGATTTTCTACACCGTTTACTACATCCTCCACGCCGCTGCAATGGCAGGAATCAACAGCGGTGCAATCAATCTCATCTACGACTACGTGGATCACGAACACCGGGTCGGTGCGCTTGCTTTGCAGAGTACGCTCTCCGGCTTCACGGGATTCTTCACCACCCTCATCACCAGCCGTCTCGTGGATGCCATCCAGAAAAACGGCACGTTCCTCGGGATGCAGGTCTACGCACAGCAGGTCGTCTCCGCTATCGGCGTGATCGTGGTCATCGTCATCCTCGTCTACCTCAACACCGCATTCCGCGGGATGAAATCGAAAAAAGAATAACATGAAACGGGACTCCGCAGATCAAATCCGCAGAATCCCGTTTTTGCTATGCATTTTCAATTACCTTATAGTCGTCCGCCTCGTAGCAGTAGAGATTGCCGTAGCTCCAGTTGTAGCTGCTGCCGTTGTGACGGTCGAACGTGAGCCAGAAATATCTGAGGCGCGTGCCCATTTTCACCGGAATCACCGTGCCCCATCCCCGGAAGCCGCCGTCGTTGTAGTCGCAGTGCAGCTTCTCAAAGGCATCGAACGTGCCCCATTTGTACACACGGTAGTCCGCGCGCTTGTTGAAATCGTTGCCGGTGACGAAATAAGTTTCGCCCTCGATTTTCACGAACGAGCCGCCGGTTTCCGCACCGCTGAGGGTATGTCCGACAAACCGGTAGCCGTCAAACGGATTCTCCGACTCAAAGAAGAAGTAGCGGTAGGAATTGCCCTCGGACGCAACCCGGCAGATGCACATTCTCCACAGTCCGCTCGCCGCGTCGTAGTAGAAATCCGGGTCCTCGTCCGCGCGTTTGCCGAGAAAGAGGGTGTCGGATGCGCCGTCCGGGAGTTTTTCCATCAGGGTAATGTCGATCACGTTCACGCCGAAACGCACATCCCCGTCGGCAATTGCGTGACCGCAGTAATGCCCGCGGCTGAACATGCAGACCCAGATGTACCACTGCTTCTTTTCGCGGTGATACAGAATCGACGCCGCCACGTCATTGCCCCAGAGATCGTCGCCGCTGTCGTAAAAGAGCGCACCGGTCAGCTCAAACTCGCACGTACCCGGAATCCACGAAACCACGCCCTGATATCCGCCGGCTTCCATGCGCACGGAAAGTGTCAGCCAGATTTTTCCCTGCTCGACCATGACTTCGCCGTTTTCGTACCGGATCGGACGGATATCCGCCTGCGAAATGCCGCTGTCGAGATAGAAGTGCACATCGGACACCGCTGCCGAATCCAGCGTGACCGCCGCAGTCGTACGGATGAACACGCGCCGGTATCCGGTGTCCTTGAAATTGTCCGCCGCGAAGGTGCAGAGGAAGGAGAGACCGTCCGGCTTGCGGAGATACACATCAAAATTGCTGCATCGTGCCGTCACGAGAAGCCCGAGTCCGGGTGCAAAGCGGATTCCGGCGGGATGTGTCTGCTCTTCCCCGTTCACGCAGTACGCGGTGAGTCCGTCGCGGGTCATTTTCAGACCGATTTCCGCCTTCGCCGTCGGGGATGTGAACGTGAATCCCGCGCAGCCGTTCAGCTTTTCGACAGTCATCTCATACGTCGCGTACGGGAAGTGCTGACCGAGAAGCCGCGTGATCTTTCCGGTTGTGTGCCAGCAGTGACTGCGGATTTCCTCGTAGGCGTTCGGTGCCTTGTCAAGAACCGGGTACATGTCGCCCCGCTTTGTTTCCTTCACAAAATCCTTGGTGAAGCTCATCTCGCCCAGCTTCAGGGTCAGATTTTTGTAGAAATTCACGGAAAACCGCCGTTTGAAGTCCATTTCGTGCAGTTTCATACTACCGCTCCTTTTCGCGTTTTTTATTCTTAGGATACAGTATTTTCCACGGATTGTCAATAGTTTTTGTGGAATATCGCATATTCTATTGCAATTGTCACGAGAATCCGGTATAATACAATCAAAACCACAAAGGACGGTACAACTATGATAATCCGACGCCTGAACGAAAACGAAAACGGCATTCTCGACGCCATCCAGACCATCGCGTACGGCGGCTCCTGCAACATCCGGGAAGCGGAAAAAGGCACGCTGAACGAGGAAGTCTGGGGCGCATTCGACGACGACGGCACCTGCATGGCAACGCTTTTCACACCCGAATTCGAAAGCTGGTACCACGGAAAGATCGTAAAATCCGTGGGCATCGGCGGGGTTGCGACACTTCCCGAATACAGACGCCGCGGTGCGGTCCGCGAGATTTTTGCCGAAATCTTCCGTCAGGCACCCGAGCGCGGATGGACTGCCAGCTTCCTCTACCCCTTCTCCTTCGATTACTACCGCCAGTTCGGGTATGAAATGGTGTTCAAAAAGCACAGGATGGTCATCCCGATGAAGGCTCTCGCGAAGTTTGAGCGCAATTCCGACGTACGGCTCTACTCCTTCAGGAATCCCGAAATGAAGTCGGATATCCTCGCGGTTTACAACGAATTTGCAAAACAGCGCCGCATGATGTTCCGCCGGGATGAGGAAACCGGTGCGTACTCCGACGATCCGCATGCATCCCGCCGCTGGACGTACGTTCACTACGACGGCGACTCCGCTGACGCATTTGCGACGATCCGCCTTGAGGACAACGGGCTGACGATCCGCGAGATGTGCTATCTCTCCCCGGCTGCGCTGAAATCCATGCTCGGATTCCTGCGTTCGTTCGACGGTCAGGCTTCTGAAATCCGCTTCACCGATCTGTCCGACACGCGCGATCTTGACGCCGTCATCGGTGAGTTCGTCGACGCGGAATACTCCTCCGAGGCAAGCGGCATGGGACGGATTCTCCTGCTGGAAACCCTGCTGAAAGAGACGCAGTACCCTGCCGAGCCCGGTCATTTCCGCCTGCGCTGTGACGACACGCTGGACTTCAACCGCGGCGTATGGGATGTCACCTACGGCGGCGGTGCGGTTCAGGTGCAGAAGCTCGGGTATGACAGCGAATACGACATTGCCGCGTCCGTGCAGTCCCTTGCCCGTCTGATTTTCTGCGGCGGATACACGGCATCCTCTGCGGCGTACCTGCCCGACGTCGATGTAAAACATGCGGACGACTTCTTCCGTGCGTTCACTGACGGCAGATGCTACGTCCTCGACCGGTTCTGATTCCGAAAAATTTATATATAATCACACAGGAGGCAACATGGAACTGAAGAAAACCTATCAGAATCCCGTCTGTCAGGGAGCGGACCCGTTCATTCTGCTTCACAACGGCAAGTACTACCACTACGCCACCAACGATCCCGACGGCTACCACGTTATGGAATCCGAGGATCTGGTGAACTGGGTTGACCGCGGCTACTGCTTCCACAAGGACAATGTGCAGGGCGACCGCTGGTTCTGGGCTCCGGAAATCAAGGAAAAGAACGGCAAATTCTACATGGTCTACTCCTCCGAGGAGCATCTGGGCGTTGCGGTTGCGGATTCTCCGCTCGGACCCTTCACGCAGGAGAAAAAGTGCTGGCTCAGCGAACGCAATGGCATCGACGGCGACTTCTTCATTGACGACGACGGACAGGTCTACCTCTACTACGTCCGCTTCGATCACGGTAACGTCATCTACGGCACAAAGATGAGCGACGATATGCTGACGATGGATGAAGCCAACGAAGTCCGCCTGCTCGCCGCTGAGGAAGATTGGGAAACCATCATGGGACGCGTTGCGGAAGGCCCGTTCATGGTCAAGCACAACGGCAAGTACTACCTGACCTACTCCGCGAACGACTACCGCAGTGTGTACTACGCCATCGGCTACGCGGTTTCGGACAGCCCGCTCGGTCCTTTCAAAAAGTACGCCGGCAACCCGATTCTCGTCAAGAACGACAACGTCAACGGCACCGGACACCACAGCTTCACGACCTCCAAGGACGGCAAAAACCTCATCTGCGTCTACCACATCCACAAGAGCCTGACCGAGGTTCACCCCAGAATGACCTGCGTGGATCCGGCAGAATTCATCCCCAACCCCGACGGCGGCGACGATATCCTCGTGATTCACGGTCCGACGACGGAAGAAACGGACGCAATCTACTAAAAAACAAAACAGAGTCTGGCAAAATCCGTCAGGCTCTGTTCTTTTGTTACAGGTTATTGATCCACGAAATCAGCTCATCAAATCCGCCCTGCGGGTAGCCGGAGATGTCGCGGTTCTCCTTGTTGAGGATGCAGTCGGTCAGAAGGAACACGTCCATTCCGAGCTGTGCCGCCGCCATGTCCTCGGTCACATCATTGCCGACCATGGCGCAGTCCGCGGGATCGAGTTTCAGCTTCGCGCAGATTTCGCGGTAGTAGTCAAGATTCGGCTTGCAGTACCGGGAGTTGTCATAGGTCGTGATGCAGTCGAAATGTGCCGGTGTCAGTCCTGCCCAGCCGAGACGCGTTTCCGTGGCGACCATCGGGAAGATCGGATTGGTGGCGAGAACGCATTTCATCCCCTTTGCCCGGACCAGCTCCGCAGCTTCCTTTGCCTTGGAGGAAAATCCGCATGCCTGCTTTGCCGCGATGAACTCGTTCCGGTAGAAGTCCTCGAGATTCTTTTCCTGCTCACGGACGTCCTCACCGAGAATTTCCGCGAATCTGTCCCAGAACCGGGTTTCGTTTGCCGCGCCGCCGTCGTTGAGCTGCATTGCCTTTGTCCCGGACCAGACCGCCTGAATCAGCGCATCCGGTTCGTAACCGTAAGGAGCCAGCTTCTTCGCCAGCGCACCGAAGTAATATTTGATGAACAGATCGTAATCCATCGGGAGCAGAGTTCCGTCAAGATCGAAAAATACCGCTTTTTTCATTGTTTTCTCCTTTGTATTCCGTATGGCATTATCATACCACACCGGCGCGGTTTGTTCAAGAGGAAACTGTAAACACCTGTGAAACAATCCTTCACAATATTTCGTACAAATCCTTTGTAATCCCGGCAGATTTGTGCTATACTATACGGGAACAACATCCGCGAAAGGAAATTTTATCAAATGAAGAAAACCACACTGAAAAAATATGCGAAGCTCATCGTCAGGGTCGGTGCGAACGTGCAGAAGGGTCAGCCGGTGCTCCTCTACGTCTCCGTGGATCAGCATGAATTTGCCGCCATGGTTGCCGAAGAATGCTACCGTGCGGGTGCGTCCCGGGTTGACATGGAATGGTCGTCCCAGGCAATTACCAAGCTGACCTACCGTCATCAGAGTCTGCGCACGCTCTCCAAGGTTCCGGCATGGAAGGAAGAAAAACTCAAGCTCATGGCACAGGAATACCCCTGCCGCATCCACATCGCAAGCGAAGATCCCGACGGACTCAAGGGTCTGAACATGGAAAAGATGCAGAAGGCGTCCATCGCGACGTATCCGATTCTCAAGCCCTACCGCGACGCCATCGAATCCATGCATCAGTGGACGATTGCCGCCGTTCCCTCTCCCGCGTGGGCGAAGAAGGTTTTCCCGGAACTGAAGAAAAATCAAGCCGTCGAGGCACTGTGGAACGCGATTCTGTCTTCCGTTCACGTTTCCGATGACGCCGACAACGATCCCATCGCCGAATGGGCACAGCACAACGAAAACTTCCGCAAGAGATGCGCATGGCTCAACGCACAGAAGTTTGAATATCTCACCTACAAAAGCGCCAACGGCACCGATTTCCGCGCGGATCTGATTCCGCAGGGTCAGTGGTGCGGCGGCGGAGAAACCACCAAGCAGGGCGTGTACTTCAATCCGAATCTGCCGACCGAGGAAATTTTCACCTCTCCCATGGCAGGCAGAGCGGAAGGCACCCTCGTTTCCACCAAGCCGCTCTCGTATCAGGGTCAGATGATCGAGAACTTCTGGATCCGGTTTGAAAACGGCGCGGCGGTCGAATGGGATGCGGAGGTCGGAAAGGAACTGCTGGACAAGATGCTCTCCATGGATGAGGGTGCGAAGAAACTCGGTGAGCTTGCCCTGATTCCGAAGAACAGCCCCATCAACGAAAGCGGCATTCTCTTCTACGAAACGCTCTTTGATGAAAACGCAAGCTGCCATGTCGCGCTCGGTGCCGGATTCAACGACTGCATTGAGGGTCACCTCGACATGACCAACGAGGAATGCCGCGCGCTCGGTATCAACGACAGCATGATCCATGTGGACTTCATGATCGGCGCGGACGACATGGAAATCACCGGCTGGAAGAACGGCGTTCCCACTCCCGTTTTCGTGAACGGCACATGGGCGCAGGAAGTCTGATTTTTCACAATTCATTATCAAACTTGTCGTTTTCCCTTGCATTCCCGTTCATAATGTGATAAAATAGAAAAAGCACTGCAAATTTTTGCAAATATTCAACGGAGTACCAAAATTATGAACGAAAATCGCAGTACCTTTACGGGCAAGCTCGGATTCGTCCTGACTGCGGCGGGATCTGCCGTGGGACTGGGCAACATCTGGCGTTTCCCGTATCTGGCGGCAAAATACGGCGGCGGGATTTTCCTGCTGGTCTACATCATCCTCACCGTCACCTTCGGCTTCTCCCTCATGGCGGCGGAAATCGCTCTCGGACGTAAAACCGGACTGTCCGCAGTCGGCGCGTTCCGGCAGCTTGACAAGAGATTTGCATGGGTCGGCGTTCTCGCAGCGGTTGTACCCTTCCTCATCACACCCTACTATTCCGTCATCGGCGGCTGGGTCACCAAGTATCTCTTCGCATTCGTCTCCGGTGATGCACATGCCTCCGCATCCGACACCTATTTCAACGAATTCATCTCCAAGCCCGTGGAACCCATCTTCTGGTTCTGCATCTTCATCGGTCTGACTGCGCTGGTTGTGTTCTTCGGCGTCGACAAGGGCGTTGAGAAAGTATCCAAATTCATGATGCCCGTTCTCGTCGTTCTTACCCTCGTCGTTGCGATCTACTCCATGTGCATGCCCGGTGCCATGGAAGGCGTGAAGTACTACCTGACTCCCGATTTCTCCAAGTTCTCCGCAACGACGGTGCTTGCCGCAATGGGTCAGCTGTTCTACTCCATGTCCCTCGCGATGGGCATCATGATTACCTACGGCTCCTACATGAAGAAGGACGTGAATCTCGAATCCTCCGTTCACCAGATCGAGATTTTCGACACCGGTATCGCGTTCCTTGCAGGTCTGATGATTATTCCGTCCGTGTTCGTATTCTCCGGCGGCAATGAAGAAGCGCTCGGCAAGGGTCCCAGCCTCATGTTCATCACCCTGCCCAAGGTATTCGACAGCATGGCAGGCGGTACCGTCATCGGCGCACTGTTCTTCCTGCTCGTTCTCTTTGCGGCACTGACCTCGTCCATCTCCCTCATGGAAACGCTGGTATCCATCCTTCAGGACAAGCTGGGCTGGAACCGCAAGCTCACTACCGGCATCGTCCTGATCTTCTGCATCCTCATGGGAATCCCGTCCTCCCTCGGCTTCGGCATCTGGAGCGGCGTCAGCGTTGCGAATATGACCATCCTTGACATGTTCGACTTCGTCAGCAACAGCGTCCTCATGCCCATCGTGGCGTTCATGACCTGCATCGTCATCGGCTGGATCGCCGGCACGAAGACCCTCACGGACGAAATCGAGCTGACCGGCAAGTTCAAGTCCAAGAAGCTCTTCAACATTGTCATCAGATACATCGCACCCGTGTGCATCGTGCTGATTCTCGTGTCCTCCGTCCTCGACGTGCTTGGCATCGCGAAGATTTAAATTTTCCACCAACAACAAAAGCAGATTCGTTCCCGAACCGGAATGAACCTGCTTTTTTTATGATTCAGCTGCTCAGTCGCAGTACAGATTCTCGCAGTTTTCCGCAAGTACGTCATGCGTCAGACCGAACGAGCCGATCCATGTGTTGTGGGACAGCACCACGTCGCGGCACGCTTTGAGCTTGATCCGCCAGTCGCCGGGATGCCACTTTTCCGCCGCGGGGCTCTTGAAGATGCGGTTGCCGGTGAAGGTCAGTCCGCCGCAGGAGAGCGCGTAAAGCAGGGGCGTATCGGTCACGTCGAACGTGTTGCCGGTGATGCGGATGTTCTTGTGGAACGGCTTTGTCACATCCGGCTCCGGTACGACGGGACAGATGCTGATAACGCCGTCGCAGAACTGGTACATCGAGGACAGGCACACATCGGTGAATACGTTGTCGCGGATCTCGACGTCGTGGCACTCGCCGGATTCAAACCAGTAGTTCGCGTCCCCTGCCACCAGAACCGCCGAGCCGGAGGATGCGAAATAGTTCTCCGCGATCACGACGGGCTTGGGTGTGGAGACGAGGATTCCTCTCGCACGACAGCTGCCGAAACGGTTCTTCGTACACGTGAATGCAGCGGTGTGGGTGAGGTTGTCCAGTGCCAGCAGCTCCTCGGTGTTCACCATTTCCATGATCTCAGCGGGGATTTTTTCCTCAAACTCGAGACGGAATACGCCCGCGCCCTCGAGAACATGGGACTTCACCTTTGCCGTGCCGACCTTTGACATGCCCCGCCGCTCGATGAATGCCACCTCATCACCGGGTTCCGCCCAGTAATGGAATCCGCACGCCTGATCGTGACGGTATCTGCACCGGAGGGTGTACTCGTCGATCGCTTCGCCGGAGGTAACACAGCATCCGTGCACGTTGATCGGGTCATCCATCAGCCCGATGAAGGTGCATTCTGTGATCGTGATCTGTCCGGAACAGCAGGTGATGTGCATACCGTCGTCGCGTCCGTTTGAAACAAGCCGTCCTGCCGCGGTGTTGGGCACGAAATGCACCTGACGGAAGGTGAGATCCTTGCAGAACTGCGCGAGACAGCCGAGTCCGCCGCAGGAATGAACGGTGACGTCCTCCACGGTGACGGATTCGCACTTTTCGGTGAAAATTCCCGCGTGAATCCGTGCGTTGTGGCGCAGAACGATCACGTTGCCGAGATTGGTCTTTGCCTTGCGCGGATTGTCGAAGCGGTAGACGGAATTTCCGAGGTCCTCGATCTTGCGGGGCGTGAAATTGTCGCCGGAGGCACGGGTGACACAGCGGTTGTTTCCGTCGAACTGGATGTGGCTCCAGCGTCCGAGCGGTGACCACTCGCCGTTGCCGATGTCAAATTCGATCCAGTTGTCACCGAAGCGGTGCGGGAATGCGTCGGGGTCAATGCGCAGATCAATCGTGTTTTCGTCAAATCCGACGACGACGCCTTCCGCAACGAGCGGTTTTTCCCAGTCGATCGTGAAGCCGCGGAACGTGATGTTCTTGCAGTGATCCATCGTCACCGGCTGCATCTGACCGGCAAACCAGAGACGCGCGCCGTTTCCTTCGAAGACGCAGTTTTCCATCTCCTTCATCCAGATGCCGAGCTTTCTCTCGGGAATCACATCGGTGTTGGAGAGGCAGTAGTCGGCGCGGAGCTGGGGTGTGAAACAGTAGTCGCCCGGCTCAAAGACGAACGCGGTGTCCGTCGGATTTTCCCGCATCAGCTCGTACAGAGGCAGTGTGATGTCGCCGCCCGGCACGATGCCGCAGGACTTGAGTTCAATGATTTTCATGTTGACTCCTTGTGCGTTTTTTTCTACATTATACAGGATTGATGCGGGATTTGCAAGGGTGAGGACGAAATATTTCATGTCAGCCGATAAAGTTCACGAGAACCTATTGACAGGAACACGTGATTGTGTTATACTTGATATGCAGTCAGTTGAACGCGTCAAGCGCAAAGGAGGTCACCATGGATCCCGTTGTTGAATCCGTCATTATCAGCTACACCAAACTCATCGTCACGGTTCTGCTCATTGTTTTGGGCGGCATATTCGCGTTCAAGTCCCTGCATTATTTCCGTGCGGTCTTCCGGCGAATCAATCTGATGCACCGTCTGCGGGAAGTCTGCCGCGAAAACCGATACCGACTCAGAGTAAACGCATGTCCCCTGCTGTCCGTGTTCTTCCCGACAAAAACGCCCGAGATTACCGTGGATACCCGATGGAAAACGTATCATATCAAGCTCATCGCCTTCGTGAATCCCGCGCGGACATATCTTCTCAACGGTGAGCACCGCATTTACATCAACACCAACCATTCCATGATTCTTCTGAACATCGGCGGTGTCAGTAAATTACCGGCAGGACTTCCGCGTAGCGTTTTGCAAAAGATCGGACACAAAGGACTTGTCGGAATAGAGATGGGCGGAAACTTCAAGGAACTCACGCGACCTGACCATCACGTGAACTTCCCTGCCGCGTCCGCCACATCCGAAAACATCCTCTGCATCCATCCGACGTCCCAGGAAATGCTCCGCGTCGAGGGAAACGGCATGGTTCTCATCTTCGACGGCGACAGAATCGGCTCCTCAACCGTTTACAGCGGAAGCGGGCTTCTCAATCATCTCGCTGCTGCCGGGACAAAATCCCGTTCAGTATCATAATTTTCTTCTCAGTACCGCTGTGTCCTGCCCGGATGCGGCGGTATTGCCTTTATCATTTGTTCACAGAATATTTCATTGTACTCAATTGATTATTCCGTCGATTTCTGGTATCCTGTACGGGAAATTCTGACGGAGGACTGTTATGACCCCGAAAAAAATTCTGTTTATCACCGCCGGTGTGATTTCCGCTGTGCTCGGAACGCTTGGCACCTTCCTTCCTCTCCTGCCGACCGTGCCGCTGTATCTCCTTGCCGCCGTCTGCTTCGCGAAATCCTCCGAGCGGCTGCACAGCTGGTTCACGTCCACGAAAATCTACCGGGACAACCTCGAAGACTACGTGAAAAACGGAGGCATGACAAAAAAAGTGAAGCTGCGGATCATGCTCACGGTCACAGCGGTGATGACGGTCAGCTTCTTCATGATGCACAGCCTTCCTGCCGGCAGAATCGTACTCGGTGTGCTGTGGATCGTCTTCGTGCTCTTTTTCCTCTTCGGCATCCGCACACTGCCGGATAAAAACTGAATCTGCGGGAATCCTTTTATGGGTTCCTTTTTCATTTCAGGAAAGCATTTCATCCCGCGAATTTCCGTTCCGCCTTGACAACAGACCGCATGTATGCTATAATTTGATTGTACTCAATCTTTTATGATTAAAGGAGTTATGAACCATGAGCATTTACGATTTCAAAGTCACCGCGCGAGACGGCAGTGATGTTTCCCTCGCGGATTACAGGGGCAAGGTTCTTCTCATCGTCAACACCGCAACCGGATGCGGATTCACACCTCACTACACCGATCTTCAGGAAATCTACGACGAATTCGCGGATCGCGGGCTTGAGATTCTCGACTTCCCCTGCAACCAGTTCGGCGAACAGGCACCGGGCAGCGACGAGGAAATCCACACCTTCTGCACCGGACGCTTCGGCATCACCTTCCCGCAGTTTGCGAAAATCGACGTCAACGGGGACAACGCAATCCCGCTGTACAAGTGGCTGACCGAAAACAGTACCTTCGACGGCTTTGACAAGAATCCGATGGGTCTGATGATGGGACAGGTGCTCTCGAAGATCGACAAGGACTACAAAAACAACAGCACAGTCAAGTGGGATTTCACGAAGTTCCTCATCGGACGCGACGGTCAGATTCTCGGCAGATTCGAGCCGACCATGTCCATGAAAAAAGTAAAAGCAAAAATCGAGGAGGCTCTGTAAATCCTCTTGCGTTTTCCGGCGTTCTGTATTATACTAAATATATATATATGAACGAAAGGTCGGAACCCAATGACGGACTACAAAACCTTATGCGCCCAGCTCACTTCCCTGATCCGCGGCGTGCCCCATGTCACCGCAAATCTCGCCAATGCGTCGGCTCTCCTGTACGATGCCCTCGATGATCTCAACTGGGCGGGATTCTACCTCATGGAGGACGGCATTCTCGTGCTCGGACCGTTTCAGGGAAAGCCCGCCTGCATCGAAATCCCCGTCGGAAAAGGCGTCTGCGGAACGGCAGTCCAGCGCGGTGAGACGATGCTGGTAAAAAATGTCCACGAATTTCCCGGGCACATTGCCTGCGACGGCGCTTCCAACTCGGAAATCGTGATTCCCATCCGGCGCGGCGCGGAAATCATCGGTGTGCTCGATATCGACAGTCCTTCCCTCGCACGGTTTGACGAAGATGACCGCCGCGGACTGGAAGCCTTCGTCCGGGTACTGGAAGAGGAAATTTACGCATAACAAAAAAGCTGCCGCAGGTCGGGTGTTCCGGTTTGCAGCAGCTTTTGTTGTGTACAGGGAAATCAGA
>JAFUQY010000052.1 GCA_017472105.1 Clostridia bacterium
AATATGGACATTTCATCGATTTCACCTCACTCTCCAAGATCATACACCGCGCCGGTGAAGAGCGGGACGCCGGTTTCGGTATCGAGAATCATGTAGAAAAACGGGCGGTTGAGATGGATTTCCTTCTTTTCCGTGGGACGGAACGCCATCATTCTGATCGAAATCTCCGTCATCGCCGCTGCCTTGGTGCCGTGTTCGTTGGTGATGATTTTCGCCTTCTGAAGAACCTGATCGATATACAGCGGCGCGCCGTTTTCGGACAGACCGTACAGCTCGGCACGGTTCGAGAACGCACGCTCAAGCCCCATCTTCCGAAGAATTTCCGTCAGTCCGATCTTGTTTTCGTATTCAAACTTCGGAATGGAAACCTCAACCTTTCCCGTACCCGCGAGAGCAGCGGAAACCACTTCGGCAAGATCGGCGTTCGCGATAAATTCACACGGGTCGCCGTCGGGAAGCACTGCCGTGAAGGTGTAGCCGTCCTTGTAAGCCTTGGAGAAGCCGACGCCGCCGTCCACTTCAAAATAGCTGTGCTCAGTGGAGTACATGAATTCGGTCAGATCCTCGGTACCGTCGGCGGAGCAGAAGACGCTTTCGTTGATTTCCCGTTCCTCGTACGGATTCTGCCACACGCCATCAAAGAGTACGGTGTTCAGAATCAGGAGAACCGCCGCGGGATCGAGCTCGTCCAGTGCCTGCGGGATCATGCCGTCGGTCTTTTCGCTCACCCAGCCGTTGATTCTGTCCATCGACGCAGGATCGTTGAAATTCAGGGAATCGGACTCAGCCGCATAGTATTTTTCGCTGACCGTGCGGAAATCCTCGGCAATCCGGAAGAAGTTTTTATTGCCCCAGAGGGAATTCGCGGTTCTGACAGTGGAGTTTTCGGTTTCAGCCAGCTTCTGTGCGTAAGTGAAGAGGTATTCGTTCATCTCCGACACGGGAATGCCGTTCAGCTCCTCAAATTCGGCAAGGGTTTCACCGGACGCACCGTTGGAGCAGAGCGTGAGGGCATAAATCACCGACAGCGGAGAGAGAACGAGATTCTTGTCAGCCGATTCCGCCGCGTACTGCTTGAGCAGTCTGTCCGAGAAGCGGATGACCGAGGCGGAAAAACGGTCGTCTGCGGCTCTGACTGCGGGTTCGGATTCAGCCGCCTTCACGGGCATGTGTCTGTACGCATTGTTCTCGGGAACCGGAGAGCCAAGTCCGACCCAGCAGAGTCCGGCAGAGAGGACGCCGAGCATAAAACGTTTCATCATCATAAGGTGTCATTCCTTTCCGGTGCGTTTTCTTTCATTTTACCTGATTATCAGACGTTTTGCAAGGGGCATTTGTTCCCGTTCTGCATGAAAATTCCGGAATTCATCAAAAATTCATAAAAATACACCAAATGTACGTTGTGATTCCGGGGAAGATGTGATATAATTTAACCTGTAAAACTATGCGTAAACGCAAAACTGACAAAGGTGAATTATGGCTAAGGAAAAATATCTCGAATGCGGCAAGGCAGTCTCCACCCACGGTGTACGCGGTACGCTCCGTCTGGAATGCTACTGCGATACCCCCGAAAAGCTGGCGAAAATGCGCCGCATGTATATCAGAACCGAATCCGGTGAAATGAAGCTGATGAAGGTGCGCGCTGCATCCGTGCAGAAGAGCATGGTGCTGGTGACGTTCGAGGACATCACGGATCTCAATCAGGCGATTCTCTTCAAGGGAACAACCTTCTACGCCGACCGCGCGGACATGAAGCTGGAAAAGAACCAGGTCTTCATCGCGGATATCATCGGACTGCCCGTTGTCGACGCGGATTCCGGCGAAAAATACGGCACCCTCGCTGAGGTTATCACTCCCGGCGGACGCGAAGTTTATGTCATCGATGACGTGCGCGGCGGTCAGTTCATGATCCCCTGCGTTCCGGATTTCATCATCGGCATCAAGGACGAAGGCGACGACGCGGCAATCTCTGTCCGTCTGATCGAAGGAATGCGGGAGTAAGACATGCGGATTGACATTATGACTCTGTTCCCGGAATTTGTGGACTACATCCTCTCCGAAAGCATCATCGGACGTGCGAGACGTGCGGGAAAACTCGACGTGCGCACCCACAACATCCGGGATTACTCCGAGGACAAGCACAGACGCGTGGATGATACACCCTACGGCGGCGGACGCGGCATGCTCATGGCGGCACCTCCGATCTACCGCTGCTGGCAGGCTGTCGCCGAATCCGGCATAACCGAAAGCGGAGCCGAAAAGCCGTATGTGGTGTACATGTCTCCGCGCGGACGGGTGTTCAATGAATCCGTCGCAAAGGAGCTTGCGGAAAAAGACCAGCTCATCATCCTCTGCGGACACTACGAAGGCGTGGATGAGCGCGTGATTGAGGAAATCGTCGATGAGGAGCTCTCCATCGGGGACTATGTTCTGACCGGCGGCGAGCTTCCCGCGTGCATCGTCACCGACTGCGTGGGCCGTCTTGCGGAAGGAGTGCTCACTCTCCCGGAATGCCACGAAAAAGAGAGCTTCGAGGACAATCTGCTCGAGTATCCGCAGTACACGCGTCCTCCGGTGTGGATGGGAAGGGAAGTGCCCGATGTGCTCCTCTCCGGCCATCATGCGAACATTGAAAAATGGCGTCTGGAGAAGCAGATCGAACTCACGCAGGAACGCCGTCCGGATCTCATGGAAAAGCGTGCGAAAAAAGACTGATCAGAGCAGCCCGAAATATGCGAGAACACCGTTTGTGATTCCGGCGGCGAAGAGCTGGGGACTGTATGCCATCAGCTCCGCGTCCACGGGATTGGTGATGAACCCCAGCTCCAGCAGAATCGACGGCATCCGCGTTTTCCTAAGGACATACAGCCCCGGACGTGCGATTACCCCGCGGTTCGGCAGACCTGTGGCAAAATTCAGCTGCTCGAGGATGTTTTCGGCAAGCACTTCCGCTTCACTGTCACGCCGGAACACAAAGGCTTCACTGCCCGACGCCGACTCGATCGTGGACGCATTCGTGTGCAGACTGAGGAAATAATCCGCGCCCCATGCGTTGGCGTCATTGACCCGCGCGGCAAGGGAAGTGGTATTCGACGTTCCGAGCTGTGTCTGCGGAGTCGGACGGGACAGGCGCACTTCAAATCCGTTCCGTCGGAGCTGCTGCGCGGTGAGCTGACCGATGGCGTAGACGAGATCCTGCTCGCGGAAGCCGTTTCCCTCACTGCCGGCATTGGGATTGACGGGATTGTGTCCCTGATCGATGTAAATTCTGGTAGCCATAAACCCTCACTGATATATACATAATAATATGAAAGAATTGCAGAAACTCCTCTCCACGGCACGTCAGGCAACCGAGCGGTACTACATGATCGCCGACGGTGACCGGATCGCGGTGGGACTCTCTGGCGGCAAGGATTCGGCGGCACTTCTGCTGGCACTGGCGAAAATGCAGCCGTTCTATCCGAAGAAATATACCCTCTGCGCCGTCACGGTCAATCTCGGCTTTCCCGATATGCCGCTCGAGCCGCTCCGCGCGTGGTGTGAATCCCTCGGCGTGGCGTATCACATTGAGAACACGCAGATTGCGAAGATTGTATTCGACGAACGCCGGGAGAAAAATCCGTGTGCGCTGTGTGCGAAGCTGAGACGCGGTGCGCTGATGAACGCCGTGCAGGACATGGGGGCAAACAAGCTCGCGCTCGGGCATCACCTTGACGACGCGGCGGAGACCTTCATGATGACCCTGATGCACGAAGGCAGAATCGGATGTTATTCTCCGGTTACAGTATATGCGGACCGCGGCATTTCGATGATCCGACCCTTGATTTATTCCCGCGAAAAGGATATTGCAGCCGTCGTGCGTGCGGAAAACGTGCCGATTGTGAAGAGCACATGCCCCGAAGACGGCCACACCGAGAGGGAAGAGATGAAAAAGCTCCTGAGAGAATTTGACAACGCGCACCGCGGACTTTACAAGCGGATTCTCGGTGCCATGGAACGCCGGCAGATCGACGGATGGGGCGATTTTGCGGAAAAATGACCGGCGTAAAAAAATCAGCAGAAATCATAAAAATTTTCGGAAAAAAGTGAAACTTTTCCGTCACTTAAAACGTCTTATTACAAAACGAATCAATTCGGATATTGCAGATGAAAAAGACAAAAAACAAAGCTCCCGAAACCGTGACGGAGCAGAAAAAAACACGGAAGCCCCGCATATCGAGACGTGAGCGGCAGGAACGCTTCCGTACGGGATGGTTCATGATACCGTCCTTCCTCGGCGTGATGCTGTTCTTCATCCTCCCGTTCTTCATCGTCGTCTACTATTCCCTCATCGACGGGAACACATCGGCGAATTTCGTCGGGACCTTGAACTACGAAAATCTTCTGAACAACTCCGCTTTCAAAATGGCGATGAAAAACACCGGCGTGTTCTCGCTCACGGCAGTTCCGCTGGTCGTTGTGCTGGCGCTTCTGCTGGCGGTGCTCCTCGACGCGAACATTCCGTACAAGAGCACCTTCCGCACCATCTTCCTCTCGCCGATGATCGTGCCCGCCGCGTCCATTATCCTCATCTGGCAGGTGCTGTTTGACTACAACGGCGTCATCAACGACATCACGGCGATCTTCGGTGCGGATCCGGTGGAATGGCTGAAATCCGACTTCGGCTACATCGTCGTCGTGCTCCTGTTCCTCTGGAAGAACATCGGCTACAACATGATTATGTTCATGTCAGCACTCGCCGCCGTTCCGAAGGAAATCATCGAGGTTGCCATGCTCGACGGATGCGGACCGATACGCCGGTTCTTCTCCATCAAGCTGCGCTACCTTGCCTCCACCATTACATACGTGACAATCATGTCCCTGATCAACTCCTTCAAGGTGTTCCGTGAGGTCTACCTGCTCACCGGGGACTATCCATATGAATCCATGTACACCCTCCAGCATTTCATGAACAACACGTTCCAGAGCTTTGACTATCAGAAGCTCTCGAGCGCGGCGGTTGTGCTGTGCCTGATTATGATCGTTATCATCGGGCTGCTGCTGTGGGCGGACAACCGGATCGGAAAGGGGATTGAAGAATGAACGGCGATATCACACTCAATTCTTCCGCTTTTCCCAAGCCGAAGCCGAAAAAAATCAGATGGAAGCGCGTGCTGTTTCTCATCTTTGCGATGCTTGTCCTCGTGACCTTCGCGTTTCTGTTCCTCTTCCCGACCGTGTTCACCATCACCAACTCCTTCATGTCGACCACGGAAATCTCCGCCAACTACGGCAAGATTTTCTCCGGACTCGGCGTATCGGGAAACGGCGGACGCGTCTTCATCGCGGAAAAGGTCAATCTCCAGCTGATTCCCGACCGCGTCAGCTTCTCGCAGTATTCCACGGTGCTCCTCAAGTCCCCGGAATACCTCATCAAATTCTGGAATTCCGTGTTCTACGTGCTCCCGATCGTGCTGTTCCAGCTTGCGGTTGCGGCAGGCGCGTCCTACACCTTCGCACGGGTCGACACGAAATTCCGCTCGATCGTATTTTTTGCCTACATCATTCTGATGCTCATGCCGTATCAGGTCACGCTGGTGCCGAACTACCTCGTCATCAACGAAATGGATCTCTTGAACACGCGCTGGGCGATCATACTCCCGGGCATTTTCTCACCGTTCTCCGTCTTCATCCTGACGAAATTCATGAAGCGGATTCCGTCGGCGATCATTGAAGCTGCAAAGCTCGACGGCGCGGGTGAGTGGCAGATTTTCTCGAAGATCTACATGCCCATGTGCCGCGCGACCCTCTACTCCGTGGCGATTCTCGTGTTCATCGACTACTGGAACATGGTCGAGCAGCCGCTGATCCTGCTTACGGACTCCGAGCTCTATCCGCTGTCCGTATTCCTGTCGAAAATCAATCAGGGCGACACCGGCATCGCACTTGCCATCGCCGTGATCTACATGGTGCCGCCGGTTCTGCTGTTCCTGTACAGCGAGGACTACCTCATCGACGGCATTGCCTATTCCGCATCCGTAAAGGGATGACGCCTTAAAGATCCCATCAAATCAAGGAGACAACGATATGTCAAAGGATTCCTCTGTCCGCAGAAATATCATCAAGAATGTGTTCATCATTTTCCTCGTGATCCTTCTTCTGCTGACATTTTTCTCCAATACCATTCTCAATTACTCCCTCCCTGAGGTGTCCGCACAGTATGCAAACTACGGCACCCTGTCCACTGCCATCAAGGCAAACGGCACCGTCAAGGCAAACGAAAGCTACAACGTGATCTACGAAGAAGCACAGGCGGAAGCGGACGGCGGCGTGGTTCAGTCGCGCAAGGTTCTGTCCGTGTATGTGAAGGAAGGTCAGACCGTCGAAAAGGACGCGCCGATTCTCCAGCTCCAGGGCGGTGCAAGCCAGCAGCTCGAAGCTGTACAGAAGCAGTACGACGAGCTCAAGCGTACATACGATCTTGCTCTGCTGGACGACCAGATTTCCGGACTCCAGTCGGACAAGACCCTGTCTGACGCGAAGAAGGCAATCGCCGATGCGGAAGAAAAGATCACAGAACTGAAGGTGGAATACAATGCACTTCTCGGCGGATCGGATACCACGTCCGTGATTGAAGCGAAGATTGAACGTCTGGAAGAGCAGATGGATGCTGTTGATGAGTACATCAAAGACTGTGAGGATAAGATCGGAGAGATTGACGGAAATATCCAGCAGGCAAATAGCATCATAGAAAAGGATATTCTTTCCAAGCTAACCGTATCTGAGAAGCTTGAAGCTGCTGAGAAAGAGTACAGCGGGCTTGCAGAAGCTTACGAAATGCTCAAGTATGATGTTGAATATTACGAAGAACAGCTAAATAATATTAAAAATACACAGACCGATATCGGTGAAGCAAACACACTGACCAATCAGCTGGAATCTCTTGAAGATCAGCTGTACAGTCTTGAAAAAACGCGTGACCGCTATGTGGAAGACTACAAGAAGCAGAATGCAGACGTGAATGCAGACTATTACGATCTTCTTGATGCGTATGAAAACGCAAAAGAAAAGTATGACGATTATGCTGATGAATATCAGACCGAGATTGATCAGTTAAAGACACTCCAGTCTGCCGCAAATTCTGCCGGAAATGCTTATAATCAGCTTATGAGTAATCGTTCTGCATATGAAACAGCTCTCGAAAATTACGAGGATGCAGTGGATTCGTACAGAGCAGCGATCACTACGCTTGCCAATGCACAAACCAGCGGCAATGAAGATGCGATTACTGCGGCACAGAATGCGGTTGCCCTCTGGGAACAGGAAGTTGCTGATTGTCAGGTGTTCCTTGCGGCAGCTGAAATTAATAATCCGACAGACGAAGAGATTGATGCAGCTGCAAGTGCGTCCGAAAAAGCGAATGAGGATTATCAGTACGTATCAAATCTTTCAGATGGACTTTCTTCTCTGGAACTTGATATGAACCGTGCAAAACAGGCTCTGGACAACGCAAGTTGGACCGAGACCGATCATACCGAGTATAAGCGTAAGCTGGATGATTATGATGAACAGATCGAGGATCTTGAAGATGATATTGCTGAAGTAAAGGATAAGCTTGCTGTTATCGGGATGCCGGAAGTAGACAACGTCATCAACTATGCTACTGATTATGACCTCGCAACCGTTCAGAAGAATTACGATACAGCTTCCAAGAAACTTTCCGAAGTTACTGCGGATTATGAAAAAGCAAAAACAGAAGTCGAATCTCTGCGCAAGCAATCCACAGCAGAAGGTATTGTTGCTGAATATAAAGCTATGCGAGTACCTTATGAGGAACAGCTTGAGAATTTAGAGAATGA
>JAFUQY010000053.1 GCA_017472105.1 Clostridia bacterium
CGTTGCCGGGCTCTCGATTCGGCAACCAGGAGTGCCTGGACCCAAGGCTCCGCCGGGCGAGGGATTCATACCCGTGCAGTTTTGGGGTTGAGCGATTTTCCTTCAGGGATAATGACACTCAGTTCCCTCGGTAAACTCAGCCTGCGGCGCGGTGTGGGTTTAAGTTGGTTCTGTTGACGAAACGTTCGTTTTTGTAGGGTTGCCCCTTGCGGGTAACCGCCGAACAATTTATGTCCGCACATCCGGCGATGAAATCCGACATTTGCCCTGAACCGTCCGCCGAAAAATCACAACCGCACATCCGGCGATGCTGCCCAACGTCCGCAAAAACCGTAGGGGAGGATATTATCCTCCCGCCGGAAAATACACATTAAAAAATTCAAACCAACAACCCAAGGTACACCCCATGAAAAAATTCCTGAGCCAATTGAAGAAGCCTGCGGTGCGGGCAGTACAGCTGATCCTTATTTTCGGGATAGCTTTTCTTGTGCTGCTGTATTTTATGGGGGCATATGATCTGTCGTTTCTCGATCGGTACAAGCTGCTGGATGACGGCAGAACGAACAGCGCGGGCGGGAATATGTTTTCCGATGCTCTGCATGACCTGATCGACGAGGGCGAAGATGTGACCGTACCCGCTGAAACGGACGAAGCCGGTGAGACGATTCCGGAAAACTCGGCCGAACCCGCGGTTTCTTACAGGACATCCGCCGCGAAAACACTTGCCGAAACCCAGCTTGAGGATAAACCCGCCGCAATCCTGTCTCTGGAAACACTTGCCGAGAGCGGATATACCGCGGCCGACGACACCTATGACTACATCCCCGGCGAATCAGCGCTTGGACGCATGACGTTCAGCTACCAGCTTCCCGAGACCTATTCCCTCAGAAAACGGCTCACGACGCGGAATACCGTCATCTACCCCAGCGACGACAGCGAAAAATATATCGAAACCAAACAGTTCCGCGAAGAGCGTCCCGCAATCGAGCTGTACATGGGCTATATCCTCATGGATGACGGCTCCGATGTCTTCCTCATCAGCTCCGACGGAACACCGCTCTGCCGCTACGATGCCAAACGGTACGAACCTGCCTATGTGCGCGACAGCGAGGACAGACCGCTCTTCATGCGCGAAAACAACGGCACGACTGCGTATTTCTACCTCTCCGAGGACGGTTCGCAGTTCATGATCTCCGATTATGACCCCAAAAAGGACGGACGCGGTCTCTCCTTCGACTATCCCTCCGATTACGGCAAGTCGGATGCCACGAATATCATCACCACATACAGCAGGGAGCTTGACCGGTTCGGCTACCTCACAGCGGACGAAAACGGCAACTCCACCGGCGTGCTCGCGTCCTATAAATACACCAGCGCACTCCCGTTTACAAACGGTCTCGGAGCCGTCACAACCACGGACAACCGCGGAGGCATGTTCTTCCTCAACGAATACGGACGGGAAGCCTTCGACGCGTGCTTCATGTACCTCAGCGAGCACAACCGATATACCATCGAAAACCTCATGCCGCCCCTCACCGACGGAATCGAAAGCATCGGCTTCTACTACTTCGATCACGGATTCACCCGCGTCAGACGTCAGAAGATCGACAACTGGAACTGGGTCATGCGCGGTCTTGTGCGTGTCGTCAGTGACGTCGACTGCCTCATCCGCCCCGACGGAAGTGAGTACGAACTGCCCATGGGATATACCCTCGAGGGCTACTCCGACGGATGCATCCTGCTCTCGAAAAACGGCGCGTTCGGCTTCATGGACTACACCGGCGCATGGATCGCTCAGCCCATCTATACCGACGCCATCCCCTTTGTCAACGGTCTCGCCGCACTTAAAACCGCGGACGGACGCTGGGGCATGATCGACACCCTCGGCAATATCGTGCTCCCGTTCACGTATGACTCCGTTTCGCAGGTCTCCGGCGGTCTTGTCGCGGCTTACCGGGAGGAAAACGGCTGGACGGTCTTCCGTCTCATGCAGCCTCCGGTACAGGAAGAACCCGCGCATGAGACCGATGAGGCAGTCTCTGAAATCATCGAAGCACCTGCGGCACAGGAATAACCACGTCAAAAATTTAATTTATATAAAGAGGTAAGAATCAAAATGGCAATCTTCGGAAAGAAAGATAAAGACAACAAGAACAACGAAAAGACCCCTGAAAAAGAAACCCCCGCAGTTCCCGCAAACGAACCCGCTCCTGCTCCCGCTGCAAATCCGGCTCCCGCTGCACAGCCTGCTGCAAATCCGGCAGAAGCACCCGCGGCTCCCAGGTACCAGACACCCGAAGGATTTGACTTCAACCGCTACTTCCTCGCGGAACGCCGTGTCATGCTCGAAAACGTCAGCTACGAAATCCAGCGTCTCACCAACGTGCAGGGTCAGTTCAAGCTGGGCGTGAAGGATACCATCGTGGCTCAGGTCATGGGTCAGGCAGGTGTGAAGGCGACCTACAACCGCACCCTGCGCTTTGATCCCGAAGGCCCGTTCACGCTGTCCGTTTCCTTCGGCGTCATGCTCGTCTTCAATCCTGGTACGCGTGACGAAATCGACTGGAAGACCATTGATGTAGCGGAAGAATTCAAGAAGAACTGCCCGCAGCTCATTCAGCAGATGGCGGCAAAGGCGACCCTCCTCGTTGCGGAAATCACCAACGCAAACGGCAATCCCATCATTCCTGTCAGATAATCATACTGTAATATTGACGCAGAACAGTTTACCGAAAGTTACGAGAATATATGGCAAAGAAGAAAGAAACCAAAACTCCCGCATACAACAACCAATCCATCACGTCGCTCAAGGGCGCTGACCGTGTCAGAAAACGTCCCGCTGTCATTTTCGGCTCCGACGGTCTGGAGGGATGCGAGCATTCCGTGTTCGAAATTCTCTCCAATGCCGTGGACGAGGCGCGCGAAGGCTTCGGTTCCGTCATCAACATCACGGCGTACAACGATCACTCCATTGAAGTGGAGGACTTCGGACGCGGCGTACCGTTGGGATGGAACGAGGGCGAGCAGAGATGGAACTGGGAACTGGTCTACTCCGAGCTATACGCGGGCGGCAAGTACGACAACAACTCCGAGGATTCGGCGTATGAATTTTCGCTCGGTCTGAACGGTCTCGGTGCATGCGCGACACAGTATTCCAGTGAATTCTTTCATGTAAAATCCTACGACGGCAATAATCTCTCCGAAATCTCCTTCGAAAAAGGCGAGGCGGTCACGAAACTGAACGTCCGCGCGCTCGAGAAGAAGGAACGCCGCACCGGTACCGTCATCCACTGGCGTCCTGACTTGCAGGTATTCACGGATATCGACATCCCGAAGGAATACTTCACCGACATGCTCAAGCGGCAGGCGGTCGTCAACCCCGGGATCCGGTTCGTGTTCAGGTGGCAGAATCCCGACAACGGCTTCGAGGACGCGGAATTCTTCTACGAAAACGGCATCTCCGACTACATTGCCGAAATGGCGGGCGAGACTGCGGAAACCAAAATCGCGCAGTTCCACCTCGATACCAAGGGCCGCGACCGTGAGGACATGAAGGACTACAAGCTCACGGCGGACGTGGCATTCACGGTATCGAAGACGATTCATGTCATCGAGCATTACCACAACTCCAGCTGGCTCGAGCACGGCGGATCTCCCGACAAGGCGGTGCGTCTGGCGTTTACGTCGGCGGTGGACAAGCGGCTCAAGGCGACCGGGAAGTACAACAAGAACGAGGCAAAAATCACCTTCGCGGACATCGAGGACTGCCTTGTGCTCGTGACGAACAGCTTCTCGACCCGTCCGAGCTACGCGAACCAGACCAAGAAAGCGATCACGAACACCTTCATCGCCGAAGCCATGAACGAGTTCCTCAAGCAGCAGCTCGAGTACTTCTTCGCGGAAAATCCCGTCGATGCGGACCGGCTGTGCAATCAGGTGCTCGTCAACAAACGCTCGCGCGAACAGGCGGAATCCACGCGTCTCGACCTCAAAAAGAAGCTCGGCACCACGATGGACGTGGCACACCGGGTCGAAAAATTCGTCTCCTGCCGCTCCAAGGACCCCGAACTGCGTGAAGTCTACATCGTGGAAGGCGACTCCGCAATGACGGTTGTAAAGCTGGCGCGCGATGCAAACTTCCAGGCGATCATCCCGGTGCGCGGTAAAACGCTGAACTGTCTCAAGGCGTCCTACGACCGGATTTTCAAGAGCGATATCATTCTCGACCTCTTGCGCGTCATCGGATGCGGCGTGGAGATCAAGACCAAGCACAAGGCGGACATGGTTCCGTTCGATATCGCGAATCTGAAATGGGCGAAGATCATCATCTGTACCGACGCGGACGAGGACGGCTTCCAGATCCGCACGCTCCTTCTGACGCTGTTCTACCGGCTCCTGCCCACGCTCATCAAGGAAGGCAGAATCTACATCGCGGAATCTCCGCTGTACGAAATCACGCCGGCGAAGGGTGAAACGGAGTACGCGTACAATGAATTTGAAAAAGCGGACATTACGAAACGCCTTGATGCGGCTGGGATGAAATACACCCTCCAGCGTTCGAAGGGTCTCGGTGAAAATACCGCGGAGATGATGTCGAAAACGACGATGCATCCCGCAACCCGCCGCCTGATCCGTGTCACTCCCGCCGATGCGGCTGCGACTGCGCACATGTTCGACATCATGCTCGGCGACGACCTTGAAGGACGAAAGCGGTTTATCGCGGAACACGGACATGAATACATGAAAGACGCGGACATTTAACGAGAGTGAAGAGAAATGTTAAGAAAACGCTGATTCAGCTTTAACTTAAAAAGCTTCGCTTTCATTGATTAAAAAAGTCAAAATGCAAAAGAGCCAATCCCCGTGGAGAAAGGCTCTTTTTGTTATGTCTGCGGATTTATGCCGGTGTTTACACCGTTTTGATGCGGATCACGTTCCAGCTGTGCTTGCCGAGGGTTGCGGTGAGGACGCCGTTTTCGATCTTCGCGTCGCCGCCGAGTTCGGGAACAACGTTGTCCGGGTTGTCCGCGGTGTTGATTGCCTTCATGTCGTCGTTGGTCATGAAGAGCTGCTCGACAACGGAGTCTGCGGCAAATGCGGACAGGTCACATTCGATAGCGAGGTCTTCGTCGAGGCTGCGGTTGACTGCAAATACGGTGATTTCGCCGTCGTTCTTCACGCAGCAGGTTTCGAGGTAGGGAACTTCCTTGATGTGGCGGGTTTCGTAAGTCGGGGATTCGACTCTTGCATCGAGAACGGTACCGCGGCCGTACTGGGAAGCGTGCATGAAGGGATAGAAAATGGTCTGAGCCCAGCATCTGCCGCCGTTTTCGTTGTTTTCGGTCATGATGGGCGCGATTACGTTCACGAGCTGA
>JAFUQY010000054.1 GCA_017472105.1 Clostridia bacterium
CCTGATGATTTTTGTGAAGGTACCTGATAAATTTTTGCCCGTTTTATGCACATGATTTGGATAATATCCCGGATCGGTAGAATACGCCTTGACAGAATCTTCCGCGCGTGCTATAATATAAGTGTGATATCAAAATGATATCAATTCAGCGCAAAGGAGCAAGCATTATGTCAAAGAATACCGCATCCCATGTTCAGGAAAAGATTCTTCGTCCCGCAGGCGGATGGAAGGTTCTCCTCTTATCCGTTCTCGCATACATCGCAGCAGTCGCCGGTGTCGTATTCGGCGGCATCGGAATGGACAACGGATCCGTTCTCGCCATCCCGCTGTTCGTTCTCAGCCTTCTCTATCTCTGCATCGGCTGGATCTGGTGGCTCGGTCTGAAGGTCATCCGTCCCAACGAAGCCGTGGTTCTCACCCTGTTCGGCAAATACATCGGAACCGTGCGCGAGGAAGGCTTCTTCTACGTCAACCCCTTCTGCACTGCCGTCAATCCCGCGGCGCAGACCAAGCTCAACCAGAGCGGCGACGTCAACTCTGCAAACGCAGGCATCCATGTCGCGTCGAACGGTTCCGTCAGCGTGAACACCGGTGAATTTGCGTCGAAGAAAATCTCCCTCAAGATCATGACCCTCAACAACAACCGTCAGAAGATCAACGACTGCCTCGGAAACCCTGTGGAAATCGGCATCGCCGTCATGTGGCGCGTCACCGATACCGCAAATGCCGTCTTCAACGTCGACAACTATAAGGAATACCTCTCCCTCCAGTGCGACTCCGCGCTCCGTGAAATCGTCCGCATCTATCCCTACGACGTTGCGCCCAATGTGGATACCACCGGCGACGGCGTGGCGGATGAAGGAAGTCTGCGCGGCTCGGCGAACATCGTGGCATCCCGCATCCGGGAACAGATTCAGGAAAACGTCGCGTTCGCAGGGCTTGAAATCGTGGAAGCACGGATCACCTACCTCGCATACGCTCCCGAAATCGCAGCCGTTATGCTCCAGCGTCAGCAGGCATCCGCCATCATCGACGCACGCAAAATGATCGTGGACGGTGCGGTCGGCATGGTGCAGATGGCGCTTGACAAAATCACCGCGGACGGTCTGTGCGACCTCGACGACGAAAGAAAGGCGCAGATGGTGTCCAATCTTCTCGTGGTTCTCTGCGGCAACCGCGACGCTCAGCCCATCGTCAACACCGGAACGATTTATTAAGCCATGGCGGACAAGGAAAAGAAACAGGTTCCGCTCCGCTTGTCGAAATCGCTGTATGACGAGCTGGCGCGCTGGGCAGAGGACGATTTCCGCTCCCTCAACGGGCAGATTGAGTATCTTCTGACCGAATGCGTGAAAAAACGGAAGAAAAACAGCGTCCGCCGTGAGTCCGAGGATGTTCCGGACAGCTTCGAGCGCGGACACGGGGAGGAATCATGACACTGCACGAAATTTTCGACTTCACCCTGAACCATGCGCCGGTGAATATTCTCTGCCGCATGAAGCGGGAAATTCTCGGTGAGGCGGCGGATTCCGATGAAATGACGGCGATTTACGAAAAAGTCCTCGCTCTGCCGCAGGTGAAGAAGGCGTTTTCCTGCCAGCGTGAGGACGGATTCATCGGAGATGTCATTCACGGCGGCTACTTCGGCGGTTTCGACTCGACGGTGAATCTTCTCAAGCGCAACGGCGTGGAAACCTCCCATCCGGCTCTCGTGAAGGCGCGGGACTGCCTGATTTCCTGGACGGATTACGAACGCGACCACTTCTACAAGGCAGGAAACGCCATGGATGAGCACGGACGCGGCGGATTCCGCTCGGTTGTGACCCGGCTTCTGCTGGATCTGGACGCATCCGAGGAGGTACCGCTGATTCAGACGCAGATTTCGCTGGCACTGGACAACTTCCGCGGCGCACTGGAACACACTTCCGTGGACGGATTCTCGAAAAAAGCGACGTTCCGCGGGGAGACTTGCCGGTACTACATCAAGGGTGCGTATTTCCCCGATGCGAGCCATGTCGATATTCTCTCGCGGACACAGTCGTGGCGGACGGAGGAAAATCTCGCCATGGTGGAGAAATCCTACCGTCACTGCGCGGCTCTGATGAAGGACTACGACGGCGGACAGATTTACGTCAACTGCGGGCACTTCGTCGGACCGTTCAACTACAACTGGCGCGGTGCACAGCCGGTGGATCCCAATGCCGTTTACCGGATCAGCCTGCGGGATTTCGACGCGCATCCGATTGATTTTGCGTGGTTCATGAAGGGACTTGCGTGGGTCGGCAGAAAATACCCGCTTGTCCGGGAAGCTCCCGTGAACGGCTACACCGACGGCCTGACAACTCTGCTCACGGACGATTTTGTGAATCAAGTCTCTCCCGAGCAGCTCCGGAATTTCAAGAATTACGCCGCGATCGCACCGTCATGGCGGAAGAAGGAGCACATTGCCGCTGATTTGTACTTCCCCGTTCTGCTGGAACTGAGCAGGAGTGGTGTGCAGTTCCGCTGACTCTGCCTGAAGTAGAGTTTACTCATGTACAACCCATCTCTAACTCCCCGACACGGAGGTTGCGCCGCCGTCCGGACTGTGTTATAATTAAGTAAACCAAAACACACGGAGGACGAAACAATGGATGAAGCAAAGGTCGGCGCAAGAATCGCAAAACTGCGCGCGGAGAAGAATCTGA
>JAFUQY010000055.1 GCA_017472105.1 Clostridia bacterium
GACATGCACAGCTCATGTTCCAGCTCGGTCTGCCGGTGTGCGCGCGTTCGGCAAAAATGAAGCCGTATGAGAAAATCCTCACGCACTTCGTCATGACGACGCAGAAACAGAGCGAAAGCCGGCTGGTGAACGAAACGGTGCGGATGAAGGAAAGCCTCGAGCAGGTGACGAAAAACACCCTGCTTCTGCTGGACGAAACCTTCTCAAGCACTTCTGCGTACGACGCCATGTTCCTCGCCGAAGCTCTTATCAAATACCTCTCCCGGATGGGATGCAGTACGGTTTACGTCACCCATCTGCATGAGCTCGCCGGACGGATCCGCGCCATGGACGAAAACAGCGGCGTCGGTATGCTCACGGCAAAGGTCGCAGACGGCAAACGGACCTACGAAATCGTCCCGCACGACGGGGAAGAGAACACATCCAGCATGGCGCGCGATATTGTCATCAACAGCGGGCTGGGATTCCTGTTTGAGGAATGACTTGACAGACGCCGTGTGTTATGGTAGAATTGATGCAGAACGATAACCCGGGGGAAAACATGAAGTTCACATGGATTGACTACATACCCGAGCACGCGGCTCTTGCGGATTCGTGGCTCGACGAAACTGCCATGCGCGAAACCGGATTGGACGAAGGCTGGGCAGAGTATCTCGGCTATTGGCTGGAAGAACCGGGTGCGAAATACGGTGAGAATCTCTGGTGCA
This sequence comes from Clostridia bacterium, assembly GCA_017472105.1. The sequence goes on from JAFUQY010000055.1 coordinate 708, forward strand.
GGCTGATCTTGCGGGAAACCGAACCCGTCGCTGTGATCGCACTGGGAGAGGAAAACGGAGAAATGGTCGTATCCGAAATTGTCGTTGATCCCGCAGTACGCGGACAGGGCATCGGATCCGCCGCTCTCGCCGAGCTACTCGCAAATCATGAACGGATCATCGGCAAACCCATCAAAAGTGCCATGGCGGTGATTTTCCCGGACAACACTGCGTCGCAGAAGGCGTTTGAGCGTGCCGATTTCCGGTTTGACTACGCTCATCCCGACGGCGATGCGTGGTACTACCGCTGGTACAACCGATAAAAAAGAAGTACACCTGTCGAAAGAGACAAGTGTACTTTTTCATTATTTGTGTTTGTTCCAGTTGGGCATATTTTTATCGAACGCGGGGTTGTAGCCGTAGAAATTGCGCGAATCCATGTTGTCCTGTGCCACGCGGAGCGCATCGCCGGTTTTACCCATTCAAACAGATTATTTCCGCCGCCGCATATCGCGCATCTGATTCACCAGAGCGATTTCGTGATCCGGCGTCATCTTCTTCCAGCCGATGATGAGCGGAAGTGCGATGGCAGCCAGACCTGCGGCACGCATCAGGGTGGTGTACTGCACGGCGTAGATCTCCATACCGAGGAACGGAATCGGCGCGTCCCCTGCGGCAGAGCTGATGAACGTTCCGGTAATCATGCCGAGGAATGCGAAAATGTTGCATCCGATCGTGTTGAAGGAAATGCACGCGGTGGATTCTTCCTCAGGCAGATTCAGATAGAGGATGTTCGCGTAGGAGAAGTTCAGCCCGACACTGCAAAAATACTGGATCAGCGAGGTGAATGCCCAGACGCCCTCCATGCCAGGGGTGAGGGAGAACATGAGAAACTCCGTCGGCACGAACAGGAGGCACGCCAGACCGAAGGTTTTGATCCATGAATACCGCTTGAGAATCTTCTGCCAGAGCGCACCCGTGCACAGCAGAATCACAGTGTACAGGATGCCCACCAGATTGATGACGGTGTAGGAAAAATGCAGATGATTGAGCAGGTGGTAATTCCACAGCCCGTTGTTGAGGTTGCCGATGTAGTTCCACGCGAACATGACGACCATGCACAGCATGAACTTGCCGTAGCGGAACGGGATCGTGAAAACCTTGTCCAGCCGCAGCTTCGGTGCTTCCGCGTAGGGATATTCCTTCGCCATCGCCTGCATCGCGACATCCACAAGCACCAGCACGAATGCAAAATACCGGAATCCGAGGATGAGCTGATCCTGCATCGCACTGCCTTCCACGGCGTCCGTGAGAACACTGCTGACAAGGAGCATGATGCTCGACAGAATTGAAGAAAACGTCTGATTGTATGCGATGTATCTCGTCCGGCGTTCGCTTTCCTGCGGATAGAACCGGTAGAATCATGTCGTCAGCCCGGGACTGAACAGCGCGTAGACCGCATAGGCAAGGAAGAGCAGAATGATGAACCATTTCAGCCGCCCGTCGGGATCGGTGACGAACTGC
>JAFUQY010000006.1 GCA_017472105.1 Clostridia bacterium
CCGCCCGGCGGAGCCTTGGGTCCAGGCACTCCTGGTTGCCGAATCGAGAGCCCGGCAACGGAGGGTTCTCGCGCCGCCTGCGTAGGGCATAAAATCTAATTGAAAAGCGGAGCTTTTCTACCTAATCAAATCACGAACGGTTTAAACCATACGTCAATTAAAGAAGAAAGAAAAAAAGAAGAATCACCATGCCATACATTCCCTTCACGAAGGAGATGAAGGACACCCATACCATCCTCATCCCCAATATGCTGCCCATCCACTTCAAGCTCGTCTGCCGGGTGCTCAATAACTATGGCTATAAAACCGAGCTTCTTACCACGACGGGCGCGTCCATTGCAGAAACCGGACTCAAATACGTCCATAACGATACCTGCTATCCCGCTATCCTCGTCATCGGGCAGATGCTTGAGGCACTCATGTCCGGGAAGTACGATATCAATAAGTGCGCACTTATGCTGTTCCAGACAGGCGGCGGGTGCCGTGCGTCCAATTATGTCTCCCTCATGAGAAAAGCACTCGAGAATGCGGGTATGCCCCATGTTCCCGTGCTTCCTCTCGGTCTGTCCGGCATCGAAAAGCATCCCGGATTCGAAAATTCCATCCCCATGTACCACCGCATGGTCTACGCCGTCCTCTATGGCGACCTGCTCATGTCCCTGTCCAATCAGGTCAAGCCGTACGAGATTCATAAAGGCGACGCCGATGCGCTGTGCGACAGATGGGTTGACCGCCTCGATAAAGAATTGCAGCAGATGACGATCAACTACGGAAAGATCAAAAAGAACTACGACGAGATCATCCGCGATTTTGCCGCCGTTCCCATGGAAAAGCGCGACGCTGTCAGAGTCGGTATCGTCGGCGAGATTTATGTCAAATTCTCACCGCTCGGCAACAATGAACTGGAGAAATTCCTCATCTCCGAGGGCGCGGAGGTCGTGCTTCCCGGTCTTGCGGACTTCTTCAACTACTGCCTGTACAACGGTGTGGTCGACTACCAGCTCTACCGCAAGGGCAAAATCAGCCACGTGTTCAGCCAGATCGGCTTCGACTTCATCTGCCAGAAACAGATGGATCAGATCAACGCCATCAAAAAAGAAGGTACCTTCCGCGCCATGACGCCGTTCGCGCATACCGTTGAGCTTGCCAAGGGCTACATCGGCTACGGCACCAAGATGGGCGAAGGATGGCTCCTCTCCGCGGAAATGATCGAGCTTGCCGACTCCGGCGTCATGAACATCGTCTGCACCCAGCCGTTCGGATGCCTCCCGAATCACATCTGCGGCAAGGGCATGATGAAGCCCATCAAGGAGAAAATCCCCGGCGTGAATATCGTTGCCATCGACTACGACGCAGGCGCATCCGCGGTCAATCAGGAAAACCGCCTGAAGCTGATGCTTGCCGCGGCGAGACGGAATATGGAACTCGCGAAGAAATAAGGAGGAGCTATGTCGGTCACTGCTCTCATCTCCACGATTGCCACCCTCGCGATGCTTCTCGTCATCGGGTTCATCGGCGGCAAGCTGAAATACGTGGACGAAGTCTCCACGGAGCGGCTTTCCACGCTGATTGTCAAAATCGGTCAGCCGTTCCTCATCATCAACGGGCTCATCAGTCAGGAATTCTCGAAGGAAAACCTCATGACCGGGCTGAAAATCCTCGTGCTCGGTCTGTGCATGCACGCGTTCATGGCACTCATCGCCTACCTCTGCGCGCGTCCCATCAAGCCGTTTGACGAGCGGAAGCTGTCGGAATACTCCATGTTTCTTGCCAACTGCGGCTTCATCGGCTTCCCCATCGTCGAGACCCTCTTCGGTAAGGAAGGATTGTTCTACGGCGCGTTCTACATCGTCAGTTTCCACCTGTTCGTGTGGACATGGGGCGTGATGATCCTTGCAAGACGGCGTGAGGATATCAAACTGACGCCGAAAAAGGTCATCTTCAACTTCGGAACGATGCCCTGCCTCATCGGATTCGTCATTTACGCCGCGAATATCCCGCTCCCGGACTGCGCGTATCAGCTTGCGTCCTACCTCACCGGGATCTGTACGCCGATTTCGATCATCATCAGCGGAGCGAACATTGCGCGGCGCAGCCTGAAAGCGATGCTCACGAACAAAAATGTGTACGCGGTGAATTTCGTGAAGCTGCTTCTGATGCCGCTGTGCGTGTCCCTGCTCCTGTGGGCGCTCGGCGTGCCGGATTACATGATCGTTTTCGCGGCGGTGATGGCGGCAATGCCCTGTCCCGCAGTCGTCACCATGTTCGGCGAGCTGTACCGGATCACGCCCGGATACGCCGCGGAGCTTGTCGGCTCGTCCACGATCTTCTGCACGTTCACGATTCTTCCCGCCGTGACGTTCGCGCAGTTTCTTGCCGCACATCCGCTTGCGGGACTGATCGGGTGAATGAAACAAAAACGACTGCTGTATTTCCGGAAACTTTTTCGGAGTACGGCAGTTTTTTGTCACAAAACGCGGATTTTTTTCGTCTAAAGGGTGAAGATCTTCAATAACACCGAAGGAGATGAGACTATGTTTGATGCAGATGCTCTGCTTGCCGGGGATGAAAACGCTCTGGCAGATGCCATTGATGCGCTCTCACCCGAGCTGTACCGCTACGCGGCCGGGATTTTACTGTCGCGGACGGATGCGGAAGACGCGGTGCAGAATGCGTTCGTATCCTTGTGGCAGCACCGTTCGTCCGTGAAAAATCCCGCCGCAGTGCGTGCATACCTCTACCGCTGTACTTATCGCGCCTCTGTGGATCTGATCCGCAGGAACCGCATTTTCATCCCCGTACAGCCAAGGGAGGATGAATGCCCGCTGTCGGATGGGATGAAATCGGCACTGTCGCGTCTGTCGGCGGCGGAGAGAGCGATTGTTTATGAGCGTGCCGTGCTGGAAACGCCGTATGCGGATCTGGCGGCGCATCTCGGACTCCGCGAGGACAACGTGCGGAAGAAATACGAACGTGCCAAAAAGAAGCTGGCAGCGTATCTGCCGCAGTCGGAGATTGGAGGAAA
>JAFUQY010000056.1 GCA_017472105.1 Clostridia bacterium
AAAAACCTGCATTCCCCTGACGAGACGATGTCCGTTTCCTCCTACGTGAGACTGTGGGAACTGTTGTGTCTGATGCTGAAGAAAGCGTAAGATAAGAGATAATAACCTGAGCCGTACGTTCTCCTTTCCGGAGGATGTGCGGCTTTTGTTTCGGTATATGTGACAAACGAAATGCGTTGGATTTGGTTTATCCGACAAAGTTGTTCACGGGATCTTGACGGATGCGCAGGGATATGATAGAATAGGTTCATAAGAACGCAACAGATACATAAGGAGGAGCTTATGAACAGAAAATACTCGGTACCGATTCTCGATCAGGTTCACTATTTCATCCAGATTGCCGCAGGACAGATTGTCGGATTTGCGTCGTACATCCTGCTTTACGGAATTGTGCAGGTGATTGAGCATGAAAAATTCATGAACTCATCTGCCAAGGTCTATGAACCAGGTCCATTCGTCGTCGTACTGACATACCTGCTGAATGTGATTTGTTATCTGCTCATCCCTCTGGTAATTCAGGCATTGTTCATGAAATCCAAAGCGGAAGATCAGTTTGAAAACACGGATGATCCGCTCCGCTGGCTGAAAAAAGGCGCAATTTACATGGTTCCGCCGACGATTGTGTTTGCCGCTGCCGCTGTTTTTGTCACCGGGTTCGTGTTTCCCATCTCACAGCCGATGGTCTGGATCGGACAAACGGTAATGAGAGTCACCAATATTTTGGCTGTAAACATCATACTCGTACTTTCGGGATGGCTGCTGTACTGGGGATGCCACACCGCCGTACTGCTCGCCGTCTACCGTCACTTCTGGATGGCATGGGGCAGAAGCAAGGACGAAGGCAAGCTCCGCATGAGCGAGGACGCCTACGGTTCATACGAACCGAAAAACTGAATCACAAATCAAAAAGGAGCCGTTCCCGCACGGGATTGACTCCTTTTTCGCTGTTTATTTCAGAATATAGTCGTAAATGCAGTCGTACCAGTGCACGTAGGTCTCGCCGTTGACCGTCATCCGCTCGTTCTGCGGGAATCTCTCCGTCCAGAGCTGACCGATTCTGCCGCAGCCCCAGTTGTTTTTGTTGAAGCGGCGCCACAGGACGATTCGGCTGTCCCGGTCGATGTATGTCTCCGTCAGCACGCCGGCGTCGTAGGTTTCCACGTCCGTGAGGCAGACGGTGTCGTAGGTTTTGCCCGAGATGGTGACGTCAAACCGCCCGCACACGTCGATCACGGGGACCCGTCCGCATTCCTTCACGGTGAGGGCGTTTCCCTGCCGCGTGACAGTTCCCTTTGCGCGAAGATGCGTCTCGAATCCGCAGTTGTCCTCGCCGTAACCCCAGTTGTCCGTGAAGGGCGCGCCGTCGAGGAAGGTGTACATGTGCTTCATGCCGTCCTCGTTGTGGAAGTCCGCCAGCAGACGGCAGTGCGTGTCGGTGAGCTGTGCGATGAACCCGCGGTGTACGGTGTTGTCCGCGAACACGAGATTGTCGGGAGAATCGTAACCGCTCTCGATCGTGGCAATTTCAACCCCTTCGATCCCGTGAACCGCCGCGCGTCCGGTGACCTCCATCTGCATCGTGTTGGTCAGCTTTTTCTCCGGGAAATCGTACGCCGCCCACGCGCATTTCTCACCCAGCCGCGGAACGATGCCCCAGCCGATGATCGCTTCGTGAATCACCTCAAACGGCGCGTCGTCCCTCTCACGGATGGTGTATTCGGGCATGGTTTTCGGGAAATTCAGCATAGTATCAAACCTCTTTTCTCTCAGATTTGCCGCAGGATAGGCCTTCCGGAAATTGCTCCGCGCGGTGAGAAGCCGGCTTTTGAGCGTGCCTTCCGGGATTCCCAGCATCTCTGCGGCTTTTTTCTGCGGCATGCCGTCGAGGTAGCAGAGAATCAGCAGTTCGCGGTCCTTTTCCCGCAGAGCCGACAGCGTTTCGCGCACCAGAAGATCCGCCGGATGCGCATGCCGTCCCATCGGGAAGCTGTCGAGGCGGTCTGTCTGAATTTCCACCCCGGGCGTGCGGTAGTGATCGGTGAGTCTGTTCCGCGCAATCCGGTACAGCCACGGCCGGAAGGAATCCGCGTTCCGCAGTGCGGGATAATGGGTCACGACAGAGAGGCAAACGTCCTGTAAAATATCCGCCGCCGCTTCCCTGTCCGAGATGCGGAAATTCACGTACCGCTGGAGTGCGCCGTAGTTTTCCGTCAGAAGCCGCTCGAACAGTTCTTTTTCCATGGTCAGCCTTCCTTTCTGTATTTGTTAACCGGTTACATCCATACAGACGGAAAAACGGGAGAAAAGTTTGGTTTTTCTGAAAATTGATCGGAAATTATTTCGCCGTGACAGTGGATGTGTCCGTGCCGACGGTGACGGTGTAGTCTTCGCCGGACATGAGCGCATCGGATGTGAGGAAGAACACGTTTCCGCCGGACTGCGCCTTGCCTGAGAAGATCACGTCGCCGGACGCATCCTTCACTTCCACGGCATCTCCCGCCGTCATGCGTGCGGATACGGTGATGGACGGATTTTTCGTGATCTGCGTCACATTGCCGGTGCTCTGCGCAAATGCCGCGTAGGTGCCGCCGGAGAGGGTGACTGTACCGTTTGCGTCGAAGATGCCGTCGGGATTGCCGTAGATCTGCATCCTCGGGTTGTCGACGATTACGGTGCCGCCGGTCATCTCGATCGTTCCGTTGGAGTCGAGCACGTCCACGCCGCCGGTCAGACGGATATTGCCGCCGGTGATTCTGATCCAGACGCCCTCTTCGGGAGTTTCACCACCCATGCCGCCGCCGAATCCGCCCATGTTTCCTCCGCCGAAGCCTCCGTTGTTCCGGTCGCCGCGGTTGAATCCCTGCGTCGGGACGGTTTCGTCCGTGTTTTCGCCGGTTTCCGCAGGCACATCTGGAGGTGTCATACCGTCGGGCATCGTCATGTCATCCGGGAATTCCATACCGTCAGGCATCTCGGGCATCGTTCCGCCGTCCGGGAATTCCATTCCATCGGGAGGAGTCATGCCGCCGAATCCGCCGAAACCGCCGCCCATACCGCCGGGCATTGCGGGTACATTCTCTTCGGTTTCCGCAATGGTGATGAGCGTTCTGTCCGTCGAGAGCGTGGTGCCTGCGGGAATAACCTCAGCGGAGCTTTCCATGGAGAATCCACCGTCCTTGCCGCCTTTGCTGCCCCTGCCGCCGTTCTGACGCTGATCCTGCCACTGCCCGAACCAGTCGTCGGCTTCGCTGTCACCCGTGGACGGGCTTGCCGCATTGAGCGCATCATCCGCCGCAGTCACATCGATATTGCCGCCGTTGAGCTCGACCTTCATCGCTTCCAGTCCTTCGTAGCTCTCCGTGACGGTCAGATTGCCGCCGTTGACAACCAGCCAGCTTTCCGCGTGAACACCGTCGTCCCCTGCGGAAATTACGAAACTGCCGCCGTCAATGACGATGTATCCGCGCTCGCTGTCCTCGTCGTTGTTGGATTTCAGCCCGTCCGCGTCACTGGTTATAACGAAATTGCCGCCCGCGATCTGCACCGAATCCCGTCCCTTGACCGCGTCGCCGACGGAGTTCACATTGAGATTCCCGCTTACAATGCGGAGATCGTCCTTTGTGCGGATCCCGCAGGCGTAGTTTCCGGTGACATTCAGGGTGCCGTCGCCGTTGATCGTCAGGTCACAGTCGGAGAAAATCGCCGCGTCAGGCTCGTCCTCACCCTCAGCGAAGGTGTAGTCCGCCGAATCCGTGACGGAATTGACGGTGCCGGATGCGAGCGTGATGGACGCGTTTTTACAGTTTGCGATGTATATGGGCGCCATGTCCCCGGTGATGTTCACGCCGTCGAGAATGAGCTGGACATTGTCATCCGCGCCCGCCTGAACCACGATCTGTCCGGTGTAATCTCCGCTGAAGCGGTAGCTGCCCTCTCCCGTGACGGTGATTCTGCCGTCCTCGATGGTCACGTCATCGCTGGCGCAGGATGCGGTTGTGCCGGAGAGTGTGATTCCGACAGCATCCGCGTTCTCCGTCTGTTTATCAAAGTCCGACAGATCCACTGCCGGGTAAAAATCCGTGGTTTCGTCCGACAGTTCGCCCGTATCGGTTGTTTCTGTGATCGTTGTGCCGTCGCTCCTGACGATGATCCGTTCGGTTTCATCCGCCTTTCCGGACGTACACGACGCGAGAAGCATGGATAAAACGAGGAATAAAGTCAAATTCTTCTTCACTTTTCTGTACTGCATAAAAAATCCTCCTTTTCGCTGAACGGGAGTATTGTACCGCACGAAGGTTACGCCCGATTCATGAAAAAGAGGAATATTTGTGAAAATTTTGTGAAAACTACGTCACAGAAGCGGCGGATGTAACGATGATCTGCGTCAGAGCATCCGGCTGCGCTTCTCGAGAAGACGGAAAAACGAGAGGGATTCCTCGTCCGTGACGATTCTGCCGGAGCGGATGTAGGTGAGGCTTCCGGGAATGAGATCGCGCGGCAGTTTTCCGATGCCGTCGAGAACCGAGATGAGCCGGTTGACCGTACCCGCTGTGCCGTCGATGATGTGCACGTCCCCGAGGAACGCACGGAAGCTGTCGCGGAAATACGTGAAATGCGTGCATCCGAGCACGACGGCGGCGTATGTTTTCGAGGTGTCGATGACGGTCGAGAGATACGCACAGACGGTTTCGGGATCAAACACGGCGTCCTCAGCCAGCGTGACGAGTCCGGGAGTCGGCACAAGCGAGAGCTGAACCCTGTCGTCCGCCCAGTGCCGGATCAGGCTGTGGAGCTTTTCGCCGGCGATGGTGACGGGAGTTGCGCACACGAGAATGTTTTCGTTCGGATAATACTGGATCGCGGGTTTGACTGCCGGTTCCATGCCGACGAACGGGACGGAATAGGTCTGTCTCAGATGCTCGATCGCCATGCTGGTCGCGGTGTTGCATGCCACAACGATGGTATCGGCTCCCGCGTCAATGAGATACTCCGCCGCGCGGCAGGAAAGAGCGATGATTTCGTCCTTCGATTTTGTACCGTACGGGACGTTGTCCGTGTCGGCGAAATAGAGGTAATCCGCCCCCGGGAGACGGTCACGCGCATGGGTCATGACGGAAATCCCGCCCACGCCGGAGTCAAAAAAACCGATTTTCGGCTTTGCGCTCATGTGATATCCCCCTTTCAGACTGTTTGTACCATTATAGCCCAAACGCCGCGCAATTGCAAGGGGGATGCGGAAATTTTGCGGATTTATACGTTCAGCAGTCCGGCAAGTGTGTCCGTGATCTCCGTGAACCAGTCCTGACAGCGGTATTCGCCGAAGCATGCCGCATCGAGAGCGTTCCGGAGAAGCCGTACAGCCTGCAAATTGTCGGACGGCGCAACCGATTTTTCCAGTTTCGGACGGGCAGCTCGCTTGAACGGAGAAATCACTCCAGCCCGAAATGCTTCGCAAGCACGGCAAGCATCTCTTCCCGGGTGTCGTTCACGAAGTCAGAGCGGGTGCAGGTGAAGAATCCCGTGCCGTTCCAGTCTGCTTCAACCGGCGGGTGATAAAGGAACCATGCCCTGAAATTGGCGAGCGTCGCTTCGGGATCCTTGCATTTTTGGATCTGCTCCATCATGAATTTCTTGTCGGGGTCGTCCCGGTCGAAGAACTTCCGGTAGGTGATGTCCGGCGGATCGCAAAGCATGACGGCAACGTGATTGTAGTCCGAAATCTGCCGCAGAATGTCAATGGGAATGTTGGTGTCGGCGATGATCTTCTTCCCGGATGCCGCAAGACGGGTCAGCTCGAGAATTTCAATCTCGACACATTCGCGGGAAACCTGCTCCGTCCAGTTCCAGTGCTCCTCCGGCGTCATGTTCAGCCATTCTTCCCAGCCGCTCATCGTGTCAAAATAGCACAGACCCGGCTGTTTCCATCGGCTGAGCTTCTCATGCGGGAACACATCGTTGAAATTCTCTCCGCAGAAGATCATGTCATACCGCTCCGACAGCATCTTCACCATCGTGGATTTACCCGCATAGCTGTGCCCCGTGATGAAATACACATTGCTGAGATAATGCCTGATAATATTGTCGCTGATCTCGATTTTCATATTCGTCCTCCTGATACAGTCGATCTGTGTCAATTATATCACACAAACACCCATTTTTCAACCAATCCCACAAAACGCGGAGCGTTTTTACCTTTTCTCTTCACCTTTCACTTTTCTCTTTTCACTCTTCTCTTCTCAAAACATCCCGCTCGCCCAGTAAATCACTCCATACACCACACCCGCCGAGATGCCGTAGACGATGACGGGTCCTGCGATCTGGAAAATCTTCGATCCGACACCCATCACATAGCCCTCGGTTTTGTTGTCGATTGCCGCGGAGGTGATGGCGTTGGCGAATCCCGTGATGGGGACGATGGTACCGCCGCCCGCGAGCTTAGCGAGTTTGTCGAATACACCCAGCCCGGTCAGCAGTGCGGTGAGAAAGATGAGCGTGACGGATGTGAGCGTCCCGGCGTCGTCAGCGGAGAGTCCGATATAGCCGTAGAACTGCCGCAGAGCCTCACCGATGACGCAGATACTTCCGCCGAAGACATAGGCACGCAGACAGTCGGCAAGGAGCGGTGATTTTTTCGCCCGACCCTGGGCATAACGTGCGTAAATTTTTCCGTTCATGTGAAATCTCCCGAAATTGAGGTTTGGAAACAGTATTCCGGATCCGCGCGGTGAATATACGGGGAAATTTTCAGGGGTTTGTGCAAATGTTTACATTTTAACCGGATTTTAATGGGAATTTAATTTGACATTTCCGCCGGAGAAGTGTATAATATGTATGTAACGTGTGATACCACTCATGTGATACCGCATTTTATATATACATATTGAAAGGATTGATACCAATGGCATTTTTTGAAGAACTCAAGCGTAACGCTTCCGGCGTTGCCAACAAGGCTGCCAAGAAGACCAACGATCTGACCTCTCTTGCAAAGCTGAACGTAGCCATCAAGAATACGGAATCCAAGCTCGCTTCTGTTTATGAAGAAATCGGCCGTCTTTTCTACAACGCTGAAAGAAACGGCGAAGACTACACCTCCGACATCGCAGCTCTCATTATGAAGGCTGACAAGATGAAGGCTGACATCGAAGCTACCCAGAAGCAGATCAATGCTCTGCGCAAGGTTGTTGTATGTGAAGGCTGCGGCAACGAAATTTCCGAAGAAGCTGCGTACTGCTCTTTCTGCGGTACCAAGCAGGTAAAGCCCGAACCCGTGGTTGAAGAAACTGTTGAAGAAGCAGTGGAAGAAATCGTGGAAGAAGCGGCAGAAGCTGTTGAAGAAGTTGTTGAAGCGGTTGAAGAAACCGTCGAAGAAGTTAAGGACGCTGAGTAATTGAATCACGCGGCATGCTGATGAGGAGAAATCCGGACGGCATGCCGTTTTTTCTTGCGTGAAAAATTTAAAAATCCCTTGACAAAATCTTTCCCATCATGTATAATAGATAGGCTGAATGAAGTTCAGTGATGCTGGTGTGGCTCAGTGGTAGAGCAGCTGATTCGTAATCAGCAGGTCACGGGTTCAAATCCCGTCACCAGCTTGCGGGGAGCCCCCGCGGGCATACTTCGGCGCGCTTGAAGCTGGAGAATGAAGAAATCCCACGACCGTGGAGGAATCCATGGAGCGTGGATTTTTTATTTTGCGGGGAGCCCCCGCGGGCATACTTCGGCGCACTTGAAGCTGAAGGGTGAAGAAATCCCACGACCGTGGAGGAATCCGTGTAGAGTGGATTTTTTGTTTTACGGGGAGCCCCCGCGGGCATACTTCGGCGCACTTGAAGCTGGAGGATGAAGAAATCCCACGATGGCAGGGTTAATCTGTTATTGTGGATTTTTCATTTATGCGATGGAATACAGAAAAAGCAGGGTTATCCGTATCGGGACTTCCCTGCTTGTTTTACTTTGTCAGCCGACCTTGCAGATCAGGCTTATTATCTATTCCCTATTCTCTCTTATCTATTATCTCTTTCAGACTGTCCCGTCGCGTACCGGAGCGAGCAGAACCTTGCCGGAGCCGCGGTAGACGTTGACCAGACCTTCGCCGGATGCAGCGGAGCCGATGAGGGACTTGCCGGAGCGCTCAACGGTGAATTCCAGACTGCCGCTCCACGCGATAGCCATATTGCCGTCGACCTTGAGCACGTCGTTTTGCAGGACGATTTCGATGAGTTCTTCCTTCGGACAAGCGGATTCGAGGCAGAGCGCGCCGTTTCCGGTGATGCCGAGGTTGAACAGACCCTCGTTGCCCGCCACAGCGGAAGAAAGATTGGAGCGCATGACGGCTTTGTGGGTGAGATTGGAGTCGCATGCGAGGAACAGACCGTCGTCGAGCACAATGGAGCCGCCCCAGTCCGCGGTATTGATGAGGAGGATATGCTTGTACGTCGGTTCGAGAACGAGCGTACCGTCGCCGGTATATTCGGGCTTGATTGCGGATTCGCCGGTGACACTGCCGCGCAGAGCCTTGCCGAACAGATCGCCCACGCCCTTGATGCCGGTGGTTGCATTGACGTTGCCCACGCTCCACTGCATCGCACCCGCCTGCACGGTCAGATTGGACTTGGAAACATCGCAGACCACCTGACGCTTGCGGACGTTCATGGCATTGCAGTAATACGCGAGCTGTGCACTTCCGGGAGTGACGCTGAGATCGCGCTGGTATTCGATGACGGTGAATGCGCCCATGGAGTCGATGATTTTAATGTCGTCGTTGTTGAGGAAATTGTTGATGGCGTACATGGTGGATGTCCTTTCTGTGGTTATTCTTGATTTTCTTTGGCGGATTTTATGGTGGAGATCAGGATTTTCTTGATTTCGAGGCAGTCGGTCAGGAGGGATTCGCCTTCCTGTCCGGAGATGTATTCGGAGAGAATAAGCAGTCTGAGCCAGTACTCCGTTTCGGCGGTTTCCTTGAGGGAGATTTGCAGCCGCGTGATGAAGTCGGCTTTGCTGATGCCGTACACCGCTTCATTCGCATTGGCACCGATGGAAGTAGCGGAACGGACGATCTGCTTGGAAATGACGGTCTCGTGCTTGTTTTTCAGCAGATACTGATAGAGCTTAACGATCCGCGCCGAGAAATGCAGTGATTTATCGAGGAGTATGCTGTTGGATGCCATGATGATCTCCTGATTCTTTGTGAAAGATAATAGATAATAAAGAAGAGATAATAGAGAATAGTACAGAAGCGGCGGGATGTTCGCCTTTTATCTATTATCTATTCAATATTATCTCTTATCTTAGGCTGGGAGTTTATCTCACAGCCGCTTCTGGAGCATCGGGCGCAGCATACGAACTCTTTTTTAGGGTTAGACGCTTCCTCAACAGCCCCTTCAGAACCGCTCGGTTCTTCGGATTCCGTGAGAGACAGCGTCTGACAGCCTCCGCTATAGTTATAGTTCACATCTATGTGATCGTCATATAGGAATATTGAATTGACAAAGAGCTTGATAAGCTGCTTCTGGCATTCTCTGTCAGAATAGTCTTTTCCTCTGAACTGCTGAAGAAAGAATTTAATATGGTCTTTTGTGAGCTGAAAGCCGTTAGCTATCTCGCGCTCTGCGATGGCGGCAGTCAGCTCTTTTTGCTGTGCTGTGAGGGCATCCATACGCTTTCGGGTAGCGTCGTTGAAAATCCCCATCTCTATAGCCCGGATTAAATTCTGGATTGCCGTTTCAGTTTGGGATAGTTCACGCTGTAACGCTTCAATCTCTGCTCGTGTAAAGTCCTGTGCCTGATAGTATTCCCACGTACTATCGACAATGAACTCCAGCACGTCATCATCGTTCACCAGCTCAAGTGTAGCCTGTAAAACTACATCCTCGATGAGTTCCTGCCGGACAGCTTTTTTGTCGCAGGTCTTCTCCCGCTTCTTTTTGGTGCAGATATAGTAGTTGTGCTTTGCCCCGGTTTTACTGGTGACGCTTTCCCCTGCCATATTCGCACCACACTTTCCGCAGAACAGTTTATCCGTCAGCAGATAGTCAGCACGACTCCATTTGTGGGCAGGAGCGCGTTTATTGATCTTCAGCATCTCCTGTACTCTCTGGAAGGTTTCATCGTCAATGATGCGAGGGATGCCGTTCGGGGTGCGCTTATCTTTGTAGACATATACGCCTGTGTATTTCTCATTTTTGAGAATTGTATGCAGGCTGTTTTTCGTGAAGGGGGTACCGTGCAATGTACGCAGGCCCAAACCGTTCAAGTGGTTTATGATTTCCGTTACCGTGCTTCCGGTTGAATACATTTCAAAAATCATCTTGATCGTAGGCGCGTTCTGAGGGTCTATAACGAACTTTTTGTCCGGCCCTGTCAAATACCCTAACGGGCGGTTACCGCCTATCACCTGACACTTCTCTGCGCTCTCAGCTTGCCCACGGCGTATGTTCTGGGAGAGCTGTAAGCTGTAGTATTCTGCGAAGCCCTCAAGCACACTTTCCAGAATAACACCTTCGGGTGAGTCGGGGATTTTTTCAGCGACGTACTCAACCCGGACACCGTTCTTTTTGCACTTGTACTTGTTTATGGATATCTCTTCACGGTTACGCCCGAAGCGGTCTACCTTCCACACAAGGATGACACCGAACTGTTTCTTTGCGGTATCTCGAAGCATGGCCTGAAACTGCTCACGATTGTCTGTACGCCCGCTTTTGGCACGGTCTACGTATTCGTGCACAATGGCGTAATCGTGCGCTGTAGCGTAAGCCTGAGCTGCCGCAAGCTGCCCTTCGATGGACTGTTCTGTTTGGCTGTGAGAGGAATACCGGGCATAGACTACGGCCAGTTTACTTTTATCCGTGTCGTCGTAGGAGCGACTGTTTTCCTTACCCATTACTTTTCCCAGTGGTGACCGCAGTCATGGCACAGGCACATGGAGCGATACACTGTATTAACCCTTTCATTCGACTTTGTTCTGGTGGTGGATCGGGTTCTGTCCTTCCGTCCGCTGTGTAGCTGGATTATCAGCCGCGGTATGAATGCGACGCACCAGATGAATACATCAATCATCCACCACCACCAACCGATAAACAGCCACCATAAACAGCCGTGTCCGCGCTGTGTGGAAGTCTTGGTCTTGGATTTCGTCTTTGTGTTTTTTCCTACAGTCTCTTGAATGAGCTGTACTTCAACGTTTTCACTTTTGCATTTTGGGCACTTCATTTCTACCTCCATTAGCCCTCGACAAGCTCAGCTATTTTCACAAGAATCTGGGCTTGCTGCATTACAGTAAGTTTGCGGAACATTTTGATAAGTTCTGTTTCCTGATCTGTGAGTACGGAACTGTCGGAGTTCATTATGGTAACTGCGGCGTGGGCAGTGCCGATAATCCCATGATTGTCGTGTATGTATTGAGGCGTTGTTATTGTGTCATCGGTTAGGTATTCAGCATCTACGCCGAAATAGTCAGCGATAGCCCTGATCGTGCTTGCTCTGGGAACCGCTCCGGTTTTCCACCGACTTATAGTGCCTTTGGTAATACCGATGTTGAGCTTTTCACCGAGGTTTGATATCTCAAAGCCCTCACTTTTACAGAGACTTTGTACTTTTTCGTATAAGGTCATAGTGTCCTCCAGTTTGTCGAACGAAACTTTTCCAAACTAATTTACGAAAAACTCTTGACAAAGAAACAAAAGTAAACTATAATAGAGTAAACGAAACAAAAGAGTATAAAAACAACACCCTCTGCTGTTTCTGTTCTTTTTCGCAGTGGTTTGGTTAGTGCTATTCGGTTTAGTGGCATAGACAGTATAGCATAAAACCAAACAAAAGTCAAGTAAAATAAACTGTTAAAGGAGGATTTTGTTTGGAGAAACTTTTTTCATGCGAAGAAATTGCCGAACGGTATGCGGTAAAAATCACTACTGTTTGGGCGTGGATTCGCGGAGGCGAACTACCTGCTATCAAAGTCGGCAAGCAATATCGCATTCGTGCTGACGATCTTGAAGCCTTTGAGCAAAAAAGCAATACTGTCCCTGCATCCACGAAGTAGAAGGTACACCCGATATGTTGAAAAACAAAATTGATGTCTCACTCATCCCGGCACGTGACCGGAAAAATCTTTCAATAACATTCCTTGGAGCTGTAGAGCGTTTCTTCGACGATCCGGCAAATCAAAGGGCTTTCAAGGAATGGCAGGACTCTCAGGAGGATAAAAATGTTGACCAAAGAAGAAAGGCAGATGATAACTGCCATTACAGCGGCAGCAGTTCTGGTGTCAGCGGCTTCAGTTGTGTCGATTGTGAAAGACATAGCTACGCCCACTAAGTCTGATACCCATGTTTATCTGTCTCAGGCTACCCCTCAGACGATTGCCCCTACAGGTATGTCAGCGCAGTCCCCTACCTGTGCACCAATCGTCTTCACTGAAGCGTTTGTCAAGGAAACCCACACCGTTTCGACCGCAAGCCTTGAAGCCTCTGTGGAAGAAGCTGACACACACACCTATATCCCCACCATCCCATTATCTGAAGAATACCAGATAATTATGCAGGAGTCATGTGACGAATACGGGGTGCCTTACTCCCTCGCTCTGGCTGTCTGTGAAGCAGAAAGCACGTTCAATCCCGATGCAGACAGCGGTATCTGTTGGGGCTTCATGCAGATTAACCCCGTCAATTACGCATGGCTGCGTAACATCGGCATTGAACCCACTACATACAGCGGCAACATTGAAGCCGGCGTTTGTATGCTCGGTCAGCTTCTTGAGAAGTACGACGACACGCACAAGGCTCTCATGGCGTATAACTGCGGAGACGCAGGTGCCGCTAATCTCTGGAACCTCGGTTATACCACAAGCACCTATTCAGAAAACGTAGTAGAAAAAAATGAAAAATGGCATGAAATCATCGCCAGTCACAATGTTATCGGAGGCTAAAAAAATATGGAAATTAAAGTAATCGTAGAACTTCCCGGAATTCCCGAAGCCCTTAACAACCTCGCTAATGCCCTCACCAATCAGGCACTCAAGATGACCGCCTATCAGACAGTGATCCCCGCCGCACCGAACAGCAATCCCGCTGAAATCGACGGATCGAACGTCTCTGCTGTTGAACAGGCTGCTCCCGCCCCTGTCACTGAACCCGCTGTCGAGGAAGTAGCCGCACCTGCTACACCGGCACCGGTTCTCCCCCAGATTCCTGCTGCCGATCCTGCACCCATGAAGAAGTACACACGTGAGGAAATCGCAACTGCTGGTTCTGCTCTCGTTACGCAGGGTAAGATGAATGAGCTTCTCGCTCTCTTACAGAAGTACGGCGTACAGTCTGTTGCACAGCTCGGCGAAGCGCAGTACGGAGCGTTTGCCGCTGACCTGAAAGCCCTCGGTGCGGCACTGTAAAGGAGGTAGCATAGATGCCTACCCCCAATGCTCACGCGCTTCTCAGCGCGTCTTCGGCGCACAGGTGGCTTGCCTGTACCGCCGCACCTCTTTATGAAGCTCAGTTTCTCGAAGAGACAAGTGCTTATGCAGAGGAAGGAACCCTCGCACACGCAATCTGTGAGCTGTACGCACGGAAACATTTTACCCTGATGGGGAAACGTGCATTCAATTCCGAACTGAAGAAACTTCAGGCGAAGGAACTCTATAACGATGAAATGCTGACGACCGCGCAGGTCTATGTGGATTACCTCAAAGAAAAAGCCCTGTCCTACGCTTCCACTCCTTACGTTACACAGGAAGTACGGGTTGACTTCAGCGATTATGTACCCGAAGGTTTCGGCACGTGCGACTGTGTTATGATTGGCGGCGATACGCTCCACATCACTGACTATAAGCACGGCAAAGGTGTTCCGGTGTCTGCTGAGAATAACCCGCAGATGCGCCTGTATGCTCTCGGTGCATTAAAGATGTACGGTATGATCTATGGCGACAGCATTCAGTATGTATCAATGGGAATCTGTCAGCCTCGTCTTTTCGACAGCCCCAGTGAGGAAGTCATTACTGTCGATGAACTCAAAACATGGGGTGAATCCATCAAGCCCCGCGCACAGGAAGCATACAGCGGAAACGGTAAATTCTGCCCCGGTGAGCACTGTAAGTTCTGCCGTGGTAAAGTTCAGTGCCGTGCCCGTGCCGAACAGAATACAGCTCTTGAGGACTTCAAGGATTGTGTACCGGCAGGTAAAGCCGCTCCCGAACTGCTGACCATGAGTGAAGAAGCACGTCAGGTTCTCGGTCTTCCTACGCTTCTGTCCGATGCAGAAATCGGTGATTTGCTTACCCGTGGAAAGTCTCTTGTAGCATGGTATAAAGACCTTGAGGAATATGCGCTTGCAAGCATTCTGGCAGGTAAGGAAATACCCGGATATAAAGCTGTTGCAGGTAAGAGCAATCGGGCTTTCAAAGATGCAGATACCGCTTTTAAGACCCTCATTGAAAAGGGCTACGATGAAGCTCTGTTGTATGACCGTAAACCGAAAACACTTTCCGAACTGGAAAAGATGCTTGGTAAAAAGACCTTCGCAGACTTCCTCGGCGATCAGGTGTATAAGCCGACGGGAGCACCTACACTCGTCCCGGCGACCGATAAGCGTGAACCGTACAACTCGGCTGCATCTGACTTTGCGGGTGTTGCTGATGGCTGAAACTGTCAGGCTGAATGACGGCACGGTAGAATACATTTTCGATGACAAGCCTGTTTTTCTGAAACGGCTTATCGAAGAAAAATTGGGACCCGAAGCCGCCCGGTGTTTTTCCGAATGTATCTTTGAGATACAGGAAGAGCTGAAATATACACGGGAAAGCTGTACCGAACATGAAAAATCGGCTGACGGATATGTGCAGGGCTTACAGAGTTTGAGACAAATGCTTGATTGTCTTGAATATCGTGCAAAAACTGCGTCCCGCTTCACCCGTAAGGACGTTTTCACATACATCGAAAACGCTAAAAAGGAAATCAATAATTACATTTAATTTTAGTCGTAGGAGGCTGTACTATGTTCTCGTTTACCCCCCCCACTCTGGACCTTAATGCCGTTAAAAAAGAAGCGGCGATAAATTCCGCTGTCGCTGAAGTGCTCGTGGAAATGGTTCTTGACAGCGATATTCCTGAAGAGCACAAGAAAGCGGTTCGTCTTATCAATGAATGCAGATTGTTCAATGATCTTCTGCGGGACAGAATGGAAACCCTTACGCTCCACGATCCTGTTGATCCCGTCAAGCTGGAATCAGCGTGTGAATATGTAAAGCTGATTCGTGTAAACGCTGAAACCTTCTTCGCCGCTCTTGAAAAGAGTGCAACCGCTAAACAGTAATCCAACAAACCACACAACATAAAGGAGAAATAAAAACCATGTATCAGAACGACCCTATGAAGGTGCTGACCGGTGAAGTGCGCCTGTCTTATGCCCACCTTACCACCCCGTATGCAAACCCCTCTCAGCCGAATGCAAAACCTAAGTATTCTGTTACCCTGCTGATCCCGAAGTCTGACTTCCCCACCAAAGCGGACATTGACAAGTCCATCGAAGCCGCAGTGCAGGATGCAGTGGCTAAGAAGTGGAACGGCGTAAGACCCCCGATTGTAAAGGTTCCGATCTGGGACGGTGACGGAGTTCGTCAGTCCGGTGTCGCTTTCGGTGATGAATGCAAGGGCCATTGGGTTATGACCGCTTCCAGTGAACTTCCTCCGCAGGTGGTAGATATCAGCAACATCAACTGCCCGCTTGCTCCGCAGGACATCTACAGCGGTATGTACGCCCGTGTTACCATTCGTTTCTTCGGTTATTCTAACTCCGGCAATAAGGGTATCGGCTGCGGACTGGGCAATGTTATGAAGACCCGTGACGGTGAACCGCTGTCCGGCGGTGCTTCTGCCGCTTCTGACTTTGCCGGCATCGGTCAGGCGGTTGCTGCTACACCCGGCGTTGCGACGCCCGAATACGGTGCGGCACCGTCCGTAAATCCCATCACTGGCGCACCCAGTATTGATCCTATCACTGGACTTCCCAGATAAATAAATGTTAGGGTGCACAGCTTACTACGCGGCTGTGCACCCTTGCGCGTATAAGGAGGATAAAAAATTATGAAAACCCGTTTTGATAACACTGAGCATTGGATCAAGTCTAACGGTGAAGCCGTTGAAATCGTCTCCATGGAAACGACACACATTCTCAACACCATAAGGATGCTTGTCTGCAAACCCTCTACCATACTTGCAATGCTCATTGACGACATTGAGCATTCTATCAAAAACTGTACTTGGTCTGCTTACGGTGACCCTGCTGACCTTGCAAAGGAATCCCTGAATAACGTGACCAGTCTTTCCGAAGAGGCGTTTCTTCAGTACATCGTGGACACTCCGCTGTTTCTCGCACTCACCGAAGAACTTGAACAGCGCGGCGTGAACGTCACGAATGTTCTTAACCTCTTCATGTCTGAAAAATGTAAGGTGGAGTAAGCTATGCCCCATTCATTAAGTATCGACCTTGAAACGTATTCAAGTGTTGACATTAAAAAATCCGGTGCACAGGCTTACATGAGAAGCCCTGATTTTGAAATCCTGCTGCTTTCATACAGCGTGGATCGTGCGAAACCTGAAATTATCGACCTCGCTTCAGGCGAAACGATCCCTGCATGGTTGGAGTCTGCTATATTCGATCCGGCGTACATAAAACGCGCATACAACGCGGCTTTTGAATGGGGCTGTCTCGGTCAGCACTATCACCGTAAGCTCGACCCATCACAGTGGCGTGACACCATGCTCCACGGTCTGTACTGCGGTTATACAGCAGGTTTGGACGCTACAGGACGGGCTTTAGGACTGCCGGAGGACAAGCAGAAGCTGAGTACCGGCAAAGCCCTTATCCGTTATTTCTGCGTCCCCTGCAAGCCCTCAAAGGTCAACGGACAGCGCACACGAAACTATCCCCACCATGACCCTGAGAAGTGGAAACTGTTCAAAGAATACTGCTGTCAGGACGTTGTTACGGAAATGGAAATCGAATCTCGTTTGTCTCCGTTCCCCGTTCCCGACTTCGTACAGAAACAGTGGGAAACTGACATCATTATCAATGACCGCGGTGTTGCCGTTGACATGGATTTCGTCCGTAGCGCACTCGTTCTCGGTGAAACGATGAATGACAGGCTGACCAATGAAGCGATTGCAATTTCAAAACTCAACAACCCGAACAGTGTTAAGCAGCTCTCAACGTGGCTTAAAGCTGAAACGGGCGAAGAGGTAATTGACTTGAGAAAAGACACTGTAAGCAAAATGCTCGGACGCGATGAAAACAGCCCGACGGTTCAGCGTATGCTTGAAATCCGTCAGGAACTCGGCAAGACCTCAATGAAGAAGTACAACGCTATTGAGAATGCCGTATGTGCCGACGGTAGAGTGCGCGGACTCCTTCAGTTTTACGGTGCGAACCGTACCGGCAGATGGGCGGGGCGACTGGTTCAGGTTCAGAACCTCCCGAGGACCTACACGGAACCGCTCAACCTGGCACGTGATCTCGTCCGTGGCAAAATGCTTGATAACCTGAGATGCGTCTACGGAAGTGTGAACGATACACTTTCCCAGCTCATCCGCACGGCATTTGTTTCATCTGAAGGAAATGTTCTGATAGACGCTGACTTTTCAGCAATCGAAGCCCGTGTCATTGCGTGGCTTGCAAATGAAGACTGGCGGCTTAATGTATTCCGTGAGGGCGGCGACATCTACTGTGCATCTGCCTCCCAGATGTTCAAAGTACCTGTTGTCAAAGGCGGTGTAAACGGCCACCTGAGACAGAAAGGCAAGGTAGCAGAGTTGGCGTTAGGTTATCAGGGCAGTTCCGGTGCACTCATCAATATGGGCGCACTGGATATGGGCATTCCCGAAGAAGACCTGCCCGACATTGTAAGACGCTGGCGCGATGCAAGCCCGAATATCTGTAATTTGTGGTATTCATTCGATGCAGCCGCCCTCTCTGTGATTTCAAGCGGCGGTTTCGTCAAAGTGGCCGGCTGTACCCTTTCCCGTGAGTATGACGTAATGCAGGGGCGTACTTGCCTCACTATCACGCTTCCTTCAGGACGTAAGCTGTTCTACGTTGACCCAGTTATCGGTGAAAACCGTTGGGGGAACCCCTCTATCAGCTATATGGGGCTGAATGATAAAAACAAGTGGGGAAGTGTTGAAACCTACGGCGGGAAACTTGTGGAAAACTGTGTACAAGCCATCGCCCGTGACTGTCTCGCTATTTCCATTGAACGTCTGGAAGCGGCAGGATTCCCTGTTGTGTTCCACGTCCATGACGAAGTGGTTATTGAAGTCACCCCGTTTGATACCCACAAAGCCATGCTTTCAAAGGTGGTCGAAGCCATGTCAGCCCCTATCCCGTGGGCATCCGGCCTCCCTCTTACTGCCGAGGGGTGGGTGGGAACCTATTTCAAGAAAGATTAAGGAGTGCATAACTATGAGAATTATTAAACCGAGCGTTGAAATCCTTACACCGTTAGACGGTAAAACCGTGCTTCAGCACATCGAAATGTGTGGACGCACCTGTTATAAATCCGAGGGCCTGATTACGCCGGATTCGTGCTACACATTCGTTCGCGGCATCATCGAACGTGGACATGAATCTGTTCTTGAGCACGTAAGCGTGACCGCACGACTTATCTGTGACCGCGGCGTTTCCCATGAAATTGTACGTCATCGGCTTGCTTCTTACAGTCAGGAATCTACCCGGTACTGTAATTACGCAAAAGACAAGTTCGACGGTGAAATCACTGTGATTGAGCCGTGCTATCTGGTTAATGACACAACGGGCTACAACATC
>JAFUQY010000057.1 GCA_017472105.1 Clostridia bacterium
CCGCATCGAGGTCACATATACCGTCGTCCCCGAGCTGATCGGCGGCATGCGGCTGGTCCTTGATAACCGCACGATCGACTCCTCCGTGAAAACCAGACTTCAGGAAATCGGCGCAGTCCTCAGCGATACAGTTGTGTAATGCAGAATGATTCCTCCACGGCGCGCGTGAGATACCGTTCCGAAACATCGTAGGGACAGGCGTCCCCGACTGTCCTGCATGAGATTTCAGCGTTTTGGTTTGAACACATCCCCTTAACGAACGACCTAATCAGTACAAAATTTCAGGAGATATACTATGGGAATTCGTCCCGATGAAATATCGAACATTATAAAGAATCAGATTAAGAATTATCAGGTTCATACGGATGAGCGCGAGACCGGTACGGTGATTACCGTAGGTGACGGGATCGTGCGCGCATTCGGGCTGGAGAACTGCATGGCGAATGAGCTGGTGCGGTTTGAAGGCGGCGAGTACGGCATGGCGATGAACCTCGAAGAAGAAACCGTCGCCATCATCATGCTCGATGACGCCGATGAGATCCGGGAAGGCTCGCGCGTATCCAGAACCGGAAACGTCGTTGCCGTACCCGTCGGCGAGGGCATGATCGGACGTATCGTCAACGCGCTCGGTCAGCCCATCGACGGAAAAGGCCCCACCGGATGCACCGAAACCCGCCCGATTGAAAGCGAGGCTCCCGGCATCATCAAGCGTAAGAGCGTTTCCGTACCCCTTATGACCGGCATCAAGGCAATCGACTCCATGATCCCCATCGGACGTGGTCAGCGTGAGCTCATCGTCGGCGACCGTCAGACCGGTAAAACCACAATCGCTCTCGATACCATCCTCAATCAGAAGGATACCGGCGTCCTCTGCGTCTATGTCGCCATCGGTCAGAAAAATTCCACCGTCGCATCCATCGCGGAAACTCTCCGGAAAGCCGGCGCGGATCGCTATACCACAATCGTCTCCGCATCCGCTTCCGAAGGTGCTCCGCTCCAGTATATCGCACCCTACGCGGGCTGTGCTATCGCTGAATACTTCATGGCGCAGGGAAAGGACGTCCTCATCGTGTATGACGACCTCTCCAAGCATGCCGTCGCGTACCGTGCATTGTCCCTCCTCATCAGAAGACCTCCGGGACGTGAAGCATATCCCGGCGACGTCTTCTACCTCCATTCCCGCCTTCTCGAGCGTGCCGCAAGAGTCGCTCCCGAATACGGCGGAGGCTCCATTACCGCGCTGCCCATCATCGAAACACAGGCGGGCGACGTTTCTGCGTATATTCCCACAAACGTCATCTCCATCACCGACGGGCAGATCTTCCTCGAAACCGAGCTGTTCCACGCAGGCGTCATTCCCGCCGTCAACCCCGGTATCTCCGTCTCCCGTGTCGGCGGTGCCGCTCAGACCAAGGCGATGAAGAAGGTCAGCGGTCAGCTCAAGATCATCTACGCTCAGTACCGCGAGCTTCAGGCGTTCGCTCAGTTCGGCTCCGACCTCGATGCGGATACCAAAATGCGCCTCGCTCAGGGTGAGAGAATCGTCGAAATCCTCAAGCAGGATAAGAACGCTCCCGTTTCCATGGAGCATCAGTGCGCAATCATCTACGCCGCCGTCAGAGGTTACCTCGAGAACGTCGAAGTCAAGCATGTCAAGGTGTACGAAAAGGAACTTTATGCATACCTCGACTCCCATTACGATGAGCTCATGAAGCGGATTGCACAGACCGGTCAGCTTCCCGATGAGGACGAAGAACAACTGAAGGAAGCTCTCGCCGAATTCACGGCAAAGTTCCGCCCTTAACGGAGGTACGTCATGGGAGCGAATACCAAAGCCATCCATGCACGGATGAAAAGCGTTGACTCCACGCGGCATATCACCAAGGCAATGCAGCTCGTCGCATCCTCCAAAATCGCTAAGGCTACCCGCAGAATGGAGGAGTCCCGGTTCTATAAACGCGTCATGCTCGAAGCGTTTCAGGCGCTCGGTGCGGAAAAATGCCGGTATTCGAGCTACCGCGACCGCAAAATTCCCGCATTGTATATCATCATCGCAGGAGATCGCGGGCTCGCAGGCGGGTATAACAGCCAGATTTTCCGCTCCGCTGATGTTCTGCTCGATCCCGGGGATAAAGTCCTCCCGATCGGCAGACGCGCCGTCGACAGATATTCCAGACGCGGACTCAGCATCACGGATCAGTTTGCCTCCGCCGAAACGTTCAGCTCCGCTGACTGCGCAGAAGCCGCACGGATCGTCATGGAGCTGTATGATAAGGAAGAAATTTCCTCCGTCAGCGTCATTTCCACGAGGTTTGTGTCCATGCTCACCCAGAAGCCCGATATCACCTACCTCCTGCCCCTCAATATGAAGGGTGAGGAGATCGTGAAACCCGCGGATCCCGTCCAGTATGAGTTCGAACCCGACGCGGAAACTGTACTCGGCGCCATCATCCCCGAGTATATCGCCGGCGTGCTGTATTCCTGTACCGCGGAATCCTACGCATCCGAAATCGCCGCAAGACGCAGTGCCATGGATACCGCCACCAAGAACGCCGACGAAATGATGGCACAGCTCAGCCTCGAATATAACCGGGCAAGACAGTCCGCAATCACACAGGAAATCACCGAAATCATCGCAGGCGCAGGCGAATAACGGTAATGCAGAAATTCCTCCACGGCGCACGTGAGCCCGGATCAGAATCCCCTTAGATAACGAAATTCCGCAATCACTCCACGGCGCGCGTGAGCCCGGATGAGCAACAATTTAGGTTACTATATCCATTGATCGCTCTACGGCGTGGGCGAATAGGGTCTCGGAGGTCCCTATGAGCCGTATAAACGAGTTTCTGATACATTGGTACGCATAACCCGGCTGTGCACCCTCAAGTACAATCCGCAATTATACCCGTAGGAAGTTATCGGAAACCCAAAACTGCACGCAGTCATAAAAAAATCCCCCGAAGCTGACGAAATCATATCAGATCACGACCCGTAGAGAACCAAAACTCCGTCAGTCGAAAGTTTTTTGCCAGGCTTTTTTTCAAAAAAGCCGCGTACCCCTTTACAATATTATACAGGAGCATAATATTTCTATGAACAAAACAAACATCGGTCATGTGACGCAGGTTATCGGGCCGGTCATTGACGTTCGGTTTGAGGAAGGCAGTCTGCCGGAGATCCTGAACGCCATAGAGATTGAATATAACGGAAGGAAGCTCACGGCGGAAGTGTCAGGGCACGTCGGAGACAATATTGCAAGATGCATCGCGATGAGCTCCACGGACGGTCTGGTGCGCGGAACGGAGGCTGTCAATACCGGCAAGTCCATCAGCGTACCCGTCGGACCCGAAACCCTCGGCAGAATTTTCAACGTCCTCGGCGAGCCGGTTGACGAAAAGCCCGCACCGGAGAACGCTGAACGCTGGGAAATCCACAGACCCGCCCCGTCGTATGACGAGCAGTCTGTCGAAACCGAAATTCTCGAAACCGGCATCAAGGTCATCGACCTCATCTGTCCCTATACCAAGGGCGGCAAGATCGGTCTGTTCGGCGGTGCAGGCGTCGGAAAAACCGTGCTCATCATGGAGCTCATCAATAACGTCGCAAAACAGCACGGCGGTATCTCCGTGTTCACCGGCGTCGGCGAGAGAACCCGTGAGGGAAATGACCTTTATAACGAAATGAAGGAGTCCGGCGTCCTTGCCAAAACCGCACTCGTCTACGGTCAGATGAACGAGCCGCCGGGAGCAAGAATGCGAGTCGGGCTGTCCGGTCTGACCATGGCGGAGTACTTCAGAGACCGCGAAAATCAGGACGTGCTCCTCTTCATCGACAATATCTTCCGCTTCACGCAGGCGGGCTCCGAGGTTTCCGCACTTCTCGGACGTATGCCCTCAGCAGTAGGTTACCAGCCCACCCTCGCTACCGAAATGGGCGCTTTACAGGAGAGAATTACGTCCACGAGACGCGGCTCCATTACCTCCGTGCAGGCGGTTTATGTCCCTGCGGATGACTATACCGACCCCGCTCCCGCTACCACTTTTGCTCACCTCGACGCAACCACCGCACTTGCCCGCAGCATTGCGTCGCAGGGTATCTATCCCGCTGTTGACCCGCTCGAATCTACCTCCCGCATCCTCACACCCGAAGTCGTCGGCGAAGAACATTACCGCGTCGCAAGAGAAGTTCAGCGGATTCTGCAAAGATATAAGGAGCTTCAGGATATCATCGCCATCATGGGTATGGATGAACTCGCCGAAGAAGACCGCCTCACCGTCTCCCGCGCGAGAAAAATCCAGCGGTTCCTCTCCCAGCCGTTCCATGTCGCAGAAACCTTCAACGGTATGGCAGGCAAGTACGTCCCGCTCAAGGAGACCATCCGCGGATTCCGTGAAATTATCGAGGGAAGATGCGACGACCTGCCGGAAAGCGCGTTCCTGTATGTGGGTACGATAGATGAGGTTCGCGCGAACGTAAAGTGATTGCGTGATTTCGTTCGGCTTGGGTTCGCCCAAAATACAGCTTACCGAAACGTACGCGTGGACTCGGTGCGGATTTGCCGTATAAATCTCTGCTGAACTGACAGAAGGAGAGAGCATGAAACCATTCAAACTACAAATCGCCGCGCCTGATGGACTGCGGTATGACGGGGATGCCTGTCAGCTGTCCGTCAGAGGCATCGCAGGAGAGCTTGCGGTTCTGGCGGGACATGTTCCGTTCGTGACCGCGGTGAAGGACTGCGAATGCCGCGTGTACACCGATGACGGGAAAACCATACGCCGCGCTCATACCACCGGAGGAATGCTGCTGGTGTCGAAGGAGTGCGTGCGCCTGCTCTCGTCGGGGTTCACATGGGCGGATGCTTAATTCAATACCAAAAACGGCTCGATTTGCCATGAATTACCATGGGATCGAACCGTTTTTTTCTTTATTTCCTGCGCTGTCTGCCGAAGAGGACTGCCGCAAGCACGAACAGCAATGCCGCATATCCGAAAACCACGGCGAGACTGAGCGGGATCCCGTCCAATTCTCCCGAAACGCCTGCCCGCGCGAGTCTGACTGCGTGGTAGAACGGGAGGACACGGCAGAGTTTGAGCCAGACGCCGCCCATCATTTCCACGTCCATCCAGATGCCGCCGAGAAGGGACGACGCCGAGATCACAACGGACGAGATGCCCGGAGCCGCGCGG
>JAFUQY010000058.1 GCA_017472105.1 Clostridia bacterium
ACACCGACCGCAACCGTACCTCTCCCTTCGCGATCACCGGCAACAAGTTCGAGTTCCGCATGATCGGCTCCTACAACTCCATCGCGGGCTGCAACACCGTTCTGAACACCGCGGTTGCCGAATCCCTCCGTCAGTTTGCGGATATCCTCGAAGTTGCCGAAGATTTCCATACCTCGCTGAACACCCTCATCCGCGACACGATCAAGAAGCACAAGCGGATCATCTTCAACGGCAACGGCTACGACGACGCGTGGATCCGGGAAGCAACCGAGGAACGCGGACTTCTCAACCTCAAAACCACACCCGATGCCCTGCCCTACTACCTCGCCGCCAAGAACATCCGGCTCTACACCATGCACAACGTGTACACCGAGACGGAAATGCGCTCCCGCTACGAGATCATGCTGGAGAATTACTCCAAGACGATCAACATCGAAGCGGCTACCATGGTGGATATGGTGCGCAAGGGAATTCTGCCCGCGATCACGTCCTACTCCAAGGAAATCTGCGAGACCGGCATTGCGAAGAAATCCCTCGGCGTCCCGGCGGATTACGAGCTCGGACTGGCGCAGAAGCTGACTTCCCTCTCCTCGGCGATTCTCAGCGGTGCAAACGATCTGGAAAATGAGATCCGCGAAGCCGCACAGATCACCGATGTGACCAACCACGCGTTCTACATGCGCGACAAGATCGTGATGACGCTGGAAACCCTCCGCCTGTCCGTGGACGAAGCCGAATCCCTCGTTGCGACGAAGTACTGGCCCTACCCGACCTACTCCGATCTCCTCTTCGGCGTCCGCTGATTCTGCTGAAAATTTCATAAATATTTTCAATCCTTCCTGCATAAAGCTGCCCGTCATGGTAAAAATATTGACGTAACAGCAACCGATGCAAGGAAGGATTTTTTTATGAACAGCACAGCGAAAAAACAGAACCGCATTCTCCTCGTCACCCTTGTGGTGATTCTCTCCGCCGCCGCCATTCTCATCGCCGTCACGGGCAGTGCGAACCGGAAATCGAAGTCCGAAACCGAGCCGCCCGTCGAGACATCCGAAACCTCCGCGGACAGCGCAAAGAGCAAGCCCTCCGAGACCGCATCCCGCGTCATCAAGCCTGCCGAAACCGAGGAAACCGAACCGGAGCACGGCAGGGTCGAGGAAACCAAATCCGAACCCTCCGCTGAGACCGAGGACCGTGAAGCCGCGGCGATTCAGACCGACACTCTGCCGAAATTCTCCGCACCCGTCAACGGCATGGTGCTCAAGGATTACAGCGACGATCTCCCGGTATTCTCCTACACCATGAACGACTACCGCACACACACCGGTCTTGACTTCGCCTGCTCTCCCGGAACGCCCGTGTATGCCTCCGCTGACGGCGTGATCTGTGAGGTGGCAAGCGACCCGATGATGGGCGTGACGGTGAGTGTTCAGCATTCCGGCGGTGCGGTGACGCGGTACATGGGTCTTTCCGAGGATTCGCTGTACCTGACCCAGCCCGGGCAGAACATCAAGGTCGGTCAGGTGATCGGCGCCTCCGGTGACACGGCTCTGATTGAAAGCGCCGAGGAAGGTCATGTTCACTTCGAGCTGATCGTGGACGGCGAGCACAAGAATCCGGCGGACTATATGAAAGTCAGCTATCTCGCGGATACGTTTGAAGACTGAACCGCAAAGAAGGAGGGTTTCACGCTCTCCTTTTTACATATCTGCCCGACCGGCGCATATATTTCATCAGGATTTCACCCGCCCGCACTTGATTTCCGCCGCAAACTATGCTACAATGATGATATATGATAAATGTCGGATTTTGAGATTCACTCACTCCGGAAGGACGGTTTCATGCGAAAAATCAGAACGATACCCATCCTCCTTATGACCCTTTTGACGCTCCTGACTTCATGCGAAAACAAGGATTACGATATGACAAGCAAGCCGATGACTCCCGACCGGGATGCTCCCGCGCTGACCCACATCATCCACCCGGATTCGGAGGTACGCGGCGTCTGGATTGCATCGGTTTACAACATCGACTACCCGAGCCGTGCGGATCTGACTGCGGATCAGCTCAAATCGGAAATTGACGCCATTCTTGACACCTGCGAACGCGTCGGACTGAACACAGTTTTCTTTCAGGTCAGACCGCACTGCGACGCCCTGTACAAGAGCGAAATTTTCCCGGTGTCCACGTCGATTTCCTCAGGCGGAACGCTCGTGTTTGATCCGCTCGAGTACATCGTGAACGAAGGTCACCGGCGGAATATCTTCGTGCATGCATGGGTCAATCCGCTCCGCGTCACGATGAATTCCCACGACATCTCCGCACTGCCCGACAACAGTCCCGCGAAGCTCCATCCGGACTGGACGGTGGCATACGGGGACGGCAAGCTGTATCTGAACGCCGGTGTTCCCGGGGTACGCGAGCTGATTGCCGACGGTGTACGCGAAATTGTCGCAAACTATGACGTGGACGGTGTCGTATTCGATGACTACTTCTATCCCTACCCGGCGTACGATGACTCCGGAAAAATGTACGAGTTCGAGGACAGCTACGAATACGCGCAGTACGGCTCGGACTTTGACAACATCGCGGACTGGCGGCGGAACAACATCAATCAGATGATCCGGCTGTGCTATGACGCGGTTCACACCACCGATCCGGAATGCATTTTCGGCGTGTCTCCGTCCGGGGTCTGGCAGAACGATGACGGTAAAAACGGCGGCAGCAGCACCACCGGATTTGAAGCGTACAAGTCCCTCTACTGCGACGCGCTCGCATGGATTGACGGCGGGTACGTCGACTACATTTCGCCGCAGGTGTACTGGACGTTTGACACGAAATCCGCGCCGTTTGATGTGGTGACGCAGTGGTGGAATCAGCAGCTCGACGGCACGGACGTAAAGCTCTACATCGCACATGCATCCTACCGCTACGAGGACGGCGAATGGGCAGATCCGCAGGGACAGCTGACCGAGCAGATTGCCTTTGCGCGGAGCGAGCTTTCCTACCACGGCAGTGTCATGTACGGCTACGACGAAATCAACCGCAACATCAACTCCGCCGCGGACGATCTTCTTGACGCATTCGCGGACGAAATTGTGTACACGCCCATCCAGTCCACGGGCAATCCGGTTTCCGTATCCTCTCCCGCAGACGGTTCCGTCATGGCGGATGAGAAAACCTACATCATCGGACGCTCCGACCCGGCATATCCCCTGACCGTGACACAGGGAGAGATGACGCAGAAGGTCGGACGGACGAAAAGCGGGTATTTCAGCCTGTATGCGACGCTTGAGAAAGGCGAAAACACCTTTATCTTCGAGCAGAACGGCGAAAAAACGACCTACACCCTGCACTTCGGCTCGTCGCATCTGAAAACATCGGAGCCCGAACCGGATGCGGAAGACGACCCGGACGCGGGACTGACGATTCTTGACACGCTCTCGATCATCGGAACCTATCCGTCGCAGGAAATTGCCACGGACGGCGAGATTCTCTGGGTCTCCTGCGCGGCTCCTGCCGGGTCGGAAGTCAAAGTGAACATCGGCGGCGTTGAAACCTCGCTGACGGCACTGGAAAAACCGGCGAAGGACAAAACCGATGACGGATACGCGGCGGTGATCTACGGTGCGAACGCGAAGCTCCCGGAAGCCGGGGACGGTGAGATCCTCGACTGCGGGAACGTGAAGTACACAGCCACTCTCGACGGTGTCTCCGTGGAAGCTGACGGAATCCGCGTACGTGTGCTGGGCAAAGACGCTCCGCTCGCCGTTACCGTGAAGGAGGACTACACCACGCTGAAATTCACCGAAAAATCCTCGATGTACAACGACTACTCCGACCAGTCCGCCGGGATGACCGATTACGCCGTCAGTCTCAGAAACGGGATGTACCGGCTGAAAATGGGCGGGTATGTCGCGGCATCGGATGTCACGGAAACGGATGCGCTCCCGTCGGAGAAAATTGTGTTCACCTCCGCAAAGGTCACGGACAGCGGGAAATCGACCGATCTCGTGCTGACATGCGCGGACAGACCTGCATTCAACGGTGCAGTCAACGAAAACGGGCAGTTTGTGCTGACCTTCTACGGCGTCGATGCCGAAAGCGCGCCTCTGCCGACCATACGGGTCAATCCCATGGTGAAATCCTGTGACCTGATCCGCATGGAAGACCGGGTGCGCTATTGCTTTACTCTTGTCTCGACCGAAAATTTCTACGGATTCGATCTGAATTACGGGGACGGCGAGATTGTGGTTTCGCTGAAAAATCCCGTTTCTCTTGATTTTGACGCGGAAAAGCCCCTCGACGGTATCCGGATCACTCTCGATGCGGGACACGGCGGATGGGACAACGGTGCATCGGGTGCGGATCCGTCGATGAACGAGAAGGATGTAAACCTCGCCGTGGTGCTGAAAACAGCGGAGCTGCTGACCGGACTCGGTGCCGAGATCACACTGACCCGCGCGGATGACACCTACGCCGATCTGAACGAGCGCATGGCGATGCTGTCACAGTGGGAACCGGATCTGTGCATCTCCGTTCATCAGAATTCGATGGGATTTACCACAAACGTCTCCCGTGTGCGCGGAACGCTCGCGCTCTGGTGCATGGACAGCGGTGCAATGCTCGCGGATTCGGTGGGACGTGCCGTTTCGGAAGCATTTGACCGGAATTTCCGCGGCGCGCAGTATCAGGCACTCGCAATCTGCCGCAATCCGAAATTCCCGACCGCGCTGATTGAGATGGGATTCATCACCTCCATGGAGGAATACGAAGCGAGCATCTCCGACGCCGGGATCCTCAAAGCCGCAGAAGGCATCACCGACGGGGTCCTCGACTTCTTCCGGCGGCAGGCGGCATATCTCGGGTAGCACAACCAACGCTCTATTGACAACGCTTTTTCACTCTGCTATACTATGGGTGAGAAAGCGTTTTTGATTTATCCGAAAAACAGTCATCACGTGTTTACTCTATATGTAATAAAAAGGAAGGAAACTATATGAAACTGACAGGCACATGGGCATCGCATCAGCATGATCTCCAGCTGAAATTCGCCGATGACGGCACGATGGCGCTCACCTCGATTGATCTCGGCGTCTTCGATCAGCCGACGGAATACACCGTGACGGACAGCGGATTCTCGTTCCGGTTCCGTGACACTGACGTCAACCTGACGATGCAGGACGAAAACACCTTCACCGGCGGCGAGATCACGCTGAACCGGCTGAAAACCGTGCTCCCGATCTACGCGCCGCGCGTATTCGGGAACAACGGCGCACATCCCGACGACTGCGGCACCTTCATCGGCAAGTGGAAGTCCGCGTCGCCTTATCAGGAGTGCGTCATGGACATTTTCTCCCGCGGAAACGACCGGGTGACGATTCTCATCTCCTTCCCCGGCTTCCGCTCGTTCGGATTTGCACCGCATTCCTACTGGATCGAAGGCGACACCCTCATCTGGCAGATCAACGACACCTACAACAGCGGACGGTGCGAGGTCAGACTCACGGACGGACATCTCCGCGGCACGTACACCCAGCTCGGTCACGGGAACTTCCCGCCCGTGGATTTCGAAAAAGTCTCCGATGAGCCGTCCATTGAGCAGGATCATTCGCCCATTCCTCTCCCGGACGACAAATCCCGCGTGGAAATCCTGCGTGAATTTGCAGCGTACGGGGAGGCGGAAGAGCCGGTTGTGACGGAATTTGTGCTCGGCGAAGCTCTGCCTGAGGAGATGACCGCGCTCGGTTTTGCGGAATACGTGAAGGACAAAACCGGAGCCGAGATTGCGTACGCGTGCCTCGATTTCGTCTGCGATCACTGGCACCACAACGGCAGCTCCGGAATGCCGCGCGGTCGGTATCTGATGGATGTTGTGAAGTTCGCCGACGAAAACGATCATGCTGTCAACTGCCGCGGGCTGTCCGTGATTCTCGGGATTCTCCTGCGCCACGTCGGACTGAAAGCACAGCATGTCACCTGTCTGCCGTACGAATATCCCTTCACCGACTGCCACGTTGTCGTGGACTGTTATCTCCCGGACGGCGGGCGCGTGATGCTTGATCCGACCTACCGTCTGCATTTCACGGACGACGGCGGCAATCCCGTTTCCCTGCCCGCGCTCCGTCAGCATCTCATCGACGGTACTGCGGTGCATCCGAATCCATCGTCAGGCTACAACGGCGGCACATTCGACACCGAAAACTACCGGGACTACATGGCGAAAAACACCTTCCGTTTCTCCAAAGGCAGCCTGAACCGGGACGGTCTCGACGAATCCGGTCAGATCATGCTCATTCCGGCAGGCTATCCGGTCGAGAAAACCGAACCCGGCAGTCAGGCGAAAATCCTTCACCACCCCGATGCGTTCTGGGGATGAATTCTGGTCGTTCTGCTTTTTATCCCCTGCACTTCTTTGTGTATATTTAACAAAAAAAAAAAAGTTTCCCGATTTTTTTGTGGAATTTCATTGACTTCTCCTTCGAGATGTGCTATTATTATCCTGCAACAGCATTTAAAATTTCAAGAAAAGGAGAAATTACACAATGAAAAAAGTACTTTCCGCAATTTTAGTACTTGCTCTTGCACTCAGCTGCATGGTCGTTACCGTTTCCGCGGCTGAACTCGAAAACCTCACCAAGAGAGCAACCAGCTGGGAGGCTACCTCCGGCGACGCTGCTAAGGCTGGTGACCTTGATGCCGCTACCGCATGGGTTGCTGATACCGCTCAGGCAACCATCACCATGGGTATCGACATTCCCCTTCCGATGGGTTACATTGAAATTGACTTCGGTGACACCGTTGCCAACGAATTCAAGATTCAGGTATCCTCCGACGCTACTTCCTGGACTGACGTTGTAACCGAAACCGGCAACCTCAGCGCGAAGTATGTTCACGAATGGACCTCTGCAACCCAGAGATACGTTAAGATCGAAATCCTTGCTACCGACGAAGACAAGCCTGCTACCATCGCAGAAATCGTTACCCGTCAGAGCAAGGACAAGGAAGACACCTCCGCAGCTTCCGCATATCCTTCCTCCGGTGTTAAGCCCGCTGACGGCTCCTACCTGATCCACGGCGATATCATCGGTCTCGCAGAAGGCTGGGGCGGCAACCCTGCTACCGGCGCTGCTGCTGCATTTGACGGCGACGTTAACACCTTCTTCGACCCGCTCGGAACCGGCAACGGCTGGGCAGGCATCGACGCAGGTGAAGAAATGACCCTCACCAAGATCGTTGTTCACCCCAGAGCAGATAACCTCGCTCGTTACTACGGCGCTGAAATCGACGGTTCCAACGACCCCGAATTCAACGACTACACTCCCATTTACATCTCCCTTGACGAAGCTACCGAATTCGGTTACATCGAAATCGACGCGGAAGACTTCGACGATATCGGTTCCTTCCGTTACTACCGTTACTTCAACACTCTCAGCCACGGTGACGTTGCTGAAGTTGAGCTCTACGGTGTTCCCTCCGGCGATGCTCCCGCAGCTGAAACCGATGCTCCTGTTGAAACTGAAGCTGAAGCAGTTGAAACCGAAGCTCCTGAAACCGAAGCTGAAGCAGTTGAAACCGAAGCTGAAGCAGTTGAAACCGAAGCTCCTGCTGAAACCGAACCCGAAGCAGTTGAAGAACCTGAAGCTCCTCAGACCTTCGACTTCGGCGTAGCTGCAGTTGTTGCAGCAATCGTATCCCTCGCAGGTTACGCTGTTTCCAAGAAGCACTACGCATTAAAACGATTCGTGTCTGTCTGAAATACGGCAGGCACGAATTTTTTTATTGCTCCGCGTTCCCGAACACAAAACAACCGGCAGATTTTCCGATTCGGAATCGGTAGTCTGCCGGTTATCTTTATTCAGTTGTGATTCCCATCAATCCGATGCTCTCAGCCAATGTATCATTCTGCAATGATATCGGAGCCGATCGCGCGGATTTCAGTGATTGCCGCCCATTCGGTGCCTGCGGTGGTGAAGCCGTCGAGCTTGATGGAGGAAGTGGTGACGCCGCCCATGTCAAATACCATTGCATCTTCGGTCTTGTACATGTCGATGTGCTTCTTGGTGCCGTCGGACAGGGTTACTTCTGCGCCGGTGAACCAGGTATCGTGCGGAAAGTCACAGCGGATGATGATCTCGAGCGAATCGAGCTTCACATCTCTGCCGAAGTCCACGGTGATGTAGTTCTTGTTCATCGTAGCCTTATCGGGACCCCAGGACTGTACGGGCCATGTGCCGTGGCTGAGGTTTGCGGTGAAGCCGTCGATTGCGTTACGGGATTCATACTGGATTGCGTTGTTGTCCGCTACGCTGTTGGTGGACGCGTGAGGATACTGATTCTTCGCATCCTTGAGGTCGTAGACGTTCTGCGCGAGGTTTCTCGATGCGGTCAGCTCGTCTTCGGTGGGAATTCTTGCGGAAATAACGTTGTTGATGTAAACGATATCCTTCTTCGCGTTGAGCGTGGTGGGATATACATTTGCCATGTTCACGGGGAACTTGTATTCGAATACGCCGTTCGGGCAGTAGACGATCGTTTCACCCATTCTGGAGTTGAGACCGACTGCAACGTACTTCTGACCTTCGGGAAGCGTGATCTTCACACTCTGTCTGGATTCGTACGCGCCTTCCACGTTGAGCAGTGCATAGCCTTCGCCTTCGGAGGTACCGACGAGCGTCTTGTTTGCTTCGTAGAATTCGATCTTTACGGTGTCAGCCGCGGTATATACGCCAGCCTTGGAGTCGATGACTGCCTTGTTCCGGTTGTCGTAGTATTCGCGCTTGTTTTCCTTTTCTTCGAATTCACGCTGTGCGTTGTTGTCCCAGACTACGTTTTCGTCATACGCACCGTAGCAGGGTACTACAAGGTCGATCCAGCATTCGATGGTGCGGATCTGTTCTTCGGTAAGATTGCCGTGGCCGCTTCTGAGCTTGTCGATCAGCAGGGACTTGGAAGAACCGAAGGTGTAGGGAGTGATGATTTCGGGAACGCTCATGGAGGAGAGGAAGTTCACGAAATCACCGTCGGAGGTTGCGAACCAGTTGGAACCGCTCTGATAGGAGCTGGTCAGAACGAGGTAGGATACGGGCCAGTACTTCTTCTGACGTGCAC